>JBEKLJ010000029.1:0-21718 GCA_050010255.1 Bryobacteraceae bacterium | reverse complement strand
CCACCCAGGTAGGTGGAGTAGGACAGCGCGTTGCCCGCCGGCGTCAGTTTCGTCACGAAAGCGTTTTGACTTCCTTGAAGTGTCGCCTGGTACGGCGACTGGGTAGGGAAGTTGGTGGAACCGGTGTACCCCGTGACGTAGGCCGAGCCCGCTCCGTCCACCGCAATCCCGTCCCCCCCATCATCCCAGCTTCCACCCAGGTATGTGGAGTAGACCAGCGCGTTGCCCACCGGCGTCAGTTTCGTCACGAAAGCGTCGAAATATCCCTGGAATGTGGCCTGATAGGGCGACTGGGTGGGGAAGTTGCTCGATTGGGTGTACCCCGTGACGTAGGCCGAGCCTGCCGCGTCCACCGCGATCCCGCGGCCATCGGCTCCGCCCAGGTAGGTGGAGTAGATCAGCGCGTTGCCCGCCGGCGACAGTTTCGTCACGAAAGCGGCTCCACCTACCTGGTATGTCGCCTGGTACGCCGATTGGATTGGAAAGTTGGTCGATTGGGTGCTCCCCACGATGTAGGCCGAGCCTGCCGCGTCCACCGCGATCCCGTAGCCCTCATCCTGGTCGCTTCCACCCAGGTAGGTGGAGTAGACCAGCGCGTTGCCCGCCGGCGTCAGTTTCGTCACGAAAACGTCTACAGCTACCTGGACTCCCGGGGCTGTCCGGAGTGTCGCCTGGTGCGGCGACTGGGTGGGGAAGTCGGTGGATTGGGTGTACCCCGTGACGTAGGCCGAGCCGGCCCCGTCCACCGCGATCCCGTAAACCCTCTCATAGTTGCTTCCACCCAGGTAGGTGGAGTAGACCAGCACCAGCGGGTCGATGCGCAACTCCCGCTTCCGGTCGTACCTCGCCAGTTCGAAGCTCACCCGGTTACGCGCCGCAATGGCGTACCGCGCCTCTACCTCCACCCGCTTCCCGCCGATCTCCTGATACACTCGCGGCCGCTGCTGCCGCACCTCCCCCAGCGCCGTCCGCAGCACCAGCTCCCCGTTCGGCTCCACCCCCACCGACTCCACTCCCTCGTAGGCCACCTGGATCTGCCTCGGGTCCGCCCCCGGCGCCACCACAAAGTCATACTCCAACTGGCGCTGGTTCCCGTACCACACCAGGTCGATGCCCGGGTACACGCCTTCGTACTGCATGCGCGCGTAGTGCGGCACGTCCGTGCGCCACTTCTTCGGATCGTTGCCGATGAAGTAGTTGCTGATACCGGGCAGCTTCTCCAACCCCTGTACCTGTCGGGCGGCGCGCCCGCCCGCCAGCTTCATCCGCACCACCGCCCGCTCGACTTTCGGCGGTTGCTCGGGCCGGCGCAGCGGATCCCTCTCGCCTCGCTCCGCCCGGCTGAGCACCATGACCGTTTCGGCATCGGTGAAGAAGGCCGTCATGCCGCCGCCCCGCGCCAGAAATCGCACTTCGGGGGCCGTCTGGCCGACATTCGGCTCAAAGGCCAATGGCAGGCGTCCGTAGCTCGAGTCCGAACGAACCGCCGTGCCCTGAAGTGCGCGGTTCGGAACCGAAATCGATAGTAACTGCGGCCGACCGGTTTCCGCCGTTGGGGAGACCGCTGGAAAAACCGTCAGGAAGGCCGTCAGGCAAACCCATCCCCACCGGCGTGATATTCGCATAAGAGGTCTCCGGAGTGGAATCCGCCTTATAGGATGCGCCGGATGTGTGGCCAAGTCAACGAGTTTCGGACCCGAAGCTCCTCGCTGTTCTAGCGGAACGCGCCGCACGCTGGGCGCAACGCGTAGGAGCTGTGCGCGAGGCCTGGCTTCCGCCCACCGCACCATCGCCGACAGCCCGTACACCCGTGATTGAGGCGCGGGTGCGCCCGTGGCCAGGACGGCGCAGCCGCACAGAGAGCGCCGCGAAGTTGCGCGACGTACGTGCGGGACCTAACCGCGGGCGCCGACCTGCGCGGCTCGGCGTATGAAATAATGGCAAGGCCCATGAAGCTCCTCGACGGCCGCGTGCGCTGGGTTCTCATCTTCTGGGTCTTCCTGGCGAGCGCAGTCGCCTACCTCGACCGCGTCAACATCTCCATCGCCGGCCAGGCGGTCAAGAGAGCCTACCATCTCTCCGACGTCCAGCTCGGCTGGGTCTTCAGCGCTTTCGTCATCGGTTACGCGCTGTTCCAGGCCCCTGGCGGCCGCCTCGCCGACCGCTTCGGCCCGCGCCGGGTGATCACCCTGGGTGTCCTGTGGTGGGGCGTCTTCACGGCCCTAACCGCCTTGGTGCCGCCCACCGTTCCGTTCGCGCTGGCCGTGCTCATTGGAGTACGTTTTCTGCTCGGCCTCGGCGAAGCGGTCGTCTACCCGGCCTCCAACCGCCTCGTCGCGAGCTGGATTCCCTCCGCCGAGCGCGGCATCTCCAACGGCTTCATTTTTGCCGGCGTCGGCGCCGGAGCGGGCGTCACCCCCCCGCTGATCACCTTCCTCCTCGTGCACTGGGGCTGGCAGTGGTCCTTCTACATCAGCGCGCTGATTGGGTTCGCCGTCGGTGCGGTGTGGTACCTGCTGGCCCGCGATTCTCCCCGCGAGCACCCCTGGATCGGGGAGGCGGAGGCCCTTCACATCGAGCGCGGCCTGCCCTCGCCCCTCCAAGACCTCCAGGCCCGCAAGACCCTCCCGTGGGGAGTGATCCTCTCCAGCCGCAGCATTCTGGCGATGGCCCTGAGCTACTTCTGCTACGGCTACGTCGCCTGGATCTTCTTCACCTGGTTCTTCACCTACCTGAACCAGACCCGCGGCCTCAACCTCAAGGCCAGCGCACTGTACTCGATGCTGCCGTTCCTGGGCATGGCTATCTGCTCGCCGCTCGGGGGCTACCTCTCCGACCTCATCGCCCGCCGTCACGGCAAGCGCGCCGGGCGCTGCGGCGTGGCGGCCTGCGGCATGGCCCTGGCCGCGGTGTTCATCGCCCTGGCCACCCAGGTCAGGGAAGCCCAGCTCGCCGCCGTCGTCCTGGCGGGCGGCGCCGGCGCGCTGTACTTGTCCCAGAGCGCCTTCTGGGCCGTTACATCCGACATCGCCGGGGCCTCCTCCGGCAGCGCCTCCGGCCTCGTGAATATGGCCAACCAAACCGCCGGCGCCCTCACCGCTGTCCTCTTCCCCGTCATTCGCGACCATTTCGGCGGCAGCGTCGCCCCCTTCATGGCGGCCGCGGGCCTGTGCGCGGTCGGGGCGCTGGCCTGGGCGTTCGTGGACCCGAGCGCCACCATAAAACGCCGTGTTTGAGATTCTAGAGCACCCGGCGGACATCGGGTTTCGCGCCCGCGGGCGCACGCTGGAAGAGCTGTTCGAGGCCTCGGCCGAGGCGCTGATCTCGCTCGCGCTGGAGATCGAGACGGTCCAGTCGCTCGAGCGCTACGCGCTCTCGGCCGTGGGGGAGGACATCGAGGCGCTGCTGGTGAACTGGCTGAGCGAGGTGCTGTGGCTCCTGGACGGGCGGCAGATCGCCCTGCGCCAGCTCCGCGTCACGGAGCTTGGCGGAGGAAGCGTGCGCGGCGAGGCCCAGGGCGAGCCGCGCGACCCCGCGCGCCACCGTGCGAAACTCATGGTCAAAGGCGTGACCTACCACCAGCTCGAGGTGGCCCGGGACGCCACGGGCTGGCGCGCGCAGGTGTTCCTGGACATTTAGCTACGAGCCGCAAGCCGCTGGCGGAGCCGCTAGCCGTGAGTCGCGGGCGGCGCAAAGGAGGGAGGGTGCCAAGTTCGATCCAGATCGAACGCCTCGATGCGTACCGCTATCGCATTCCCCGCGACGAGCGGCGGGGCATGCTTACCGACGTGGTGGTGTACGCCAGCCAGGCGCTGATCGAGCAGATCCGGGGCGACCTCTCGCTCGAGCAGGCCATGAACGTGGCCACGCTGCCGGGCATCGTGGGGCCGAGCCTGGCGATGCCGGACATGCACCAGGGCTACGGCTTCCCCATCGGCGGCGTGGCGGCTATGGATTACGAGACCGGCGTGGTCTCCCCCGGCGGGGTGGGGTTCGACATCAACTGCGGCGTGCGGCTGCTCGGCACCACGCTCGGCGCCGAGGAGGTGCGGGGGAAGCTGCGGGAATTGATCAACCAGGTCTTCCGCGACGTACCCTGCGGCACGGGCGGCCAGGGGCCGGTGCGCGTGAACAGCCGCCAACTGGAGCAGGTGCTCGTCCACGGCGCACAATGGATGGTCGAGAACGGCTACGGCGAGGCGCGCGACGCCGAGTTCACCGAGGAGCGCGGCCGGCTGGAGGGCGCCGATCCGGACCAGGTTTCCAGCCGCGCCAAGGAGCGGGGGCGGCCGCAGCTCGGCACGCTCGGCAGCGGCAACCACTTCCTCGAGGTCCAGTGGGTCGAGCAGGTGCACGACGAGGCGGCGGCGCGGGCCATGGGCCTCGAGCGGGGCCAGTGCGTGGTGCTGGTTCACTGCGGCTCGCGGGGGCTGGGGCACCAGGTCTGCACGGACTACCTGGCGCAGATGGGCGCGGCCATGAAGCGCTACGGCATCACCCTGCCCGACCGCCAACTGGCCTGCGTGCCCGTGCAATCCCCGGAGGGGCAGGCCTACCTGGCGGCGATGCGCGGCGCGGCCAATTTCGCCTGGGCGAACCGGCAGGCGATCCTGCACTTCCTGCGGGGCTCCTTCGAGCGGATCTTCGGAAAGGACACGCGGCTGGATCTGATCTACGACGTCTGCCACAACATCGCCAAGCGCGAGAAGCACGAGCTGGAGGGCCGACAGCGCGACGTGCTGGTGCACCGCAAAGGCGCCACGCGCGCCTTCCCGCCGGGCCACCGCGACCTGCCGGCGGCCTACCGCCACATCGGCCAGCCGGTGCTGATTCCGGGGAGCATGGGCACGGCGTCGTGGGTCCTGGTGGGGGCCGAAGGCGCGATGCGGGAGACCTTCGGCAGCGTGTGCCACGGCGCGGGCCGGCTGATGAGCCGCACGGCGGCGCGCAAGGGGCGCGACGCGCGGGCGGTCCAGAAGCAGCTCGAGGAGGCCGGCATCCTGGTGCGGAGCGAGAGCCGCGACGGCATCCTCGAAGAGGTTCCGGAAGCTTACAAGAACGTGGACGAGGTGATCGAGGTGGTCGCCGCGGCCGGACTGGCGCGCAAGGTGGCGCGGCTGCGGCCGATGGGCGTAATCAAGGGGTGAGGGGCGCACAAGGCGCCGCGAGGGGCGGCCTGGGTGCGGGGCCGGTGCGGGCGGATGCGCGGCCCGGGTGCGAGGCCGGTGCGGGCGGGTGCGGGGCCCGAGCGCTCAGAGCGCCAGGACGGGCAGCGCGGCCCCTTCCCGGACCAGAACCAGCGCCAGCGACGCGATGGCCTGGGCCAGCCCCGAGGCCGGGGACGCCACCGAGAGCAGGAGCCCGCGGGAGAACGCGGCGGCGCACGCGTCGGCTTCATGGGGCAGCGTGCCGCGGAACACATGTGCCAGGCGCGAGCGGATTTCGCCCAGGGAGGGCGAAGCCGACAGCGGCGTGCGGTTGACGAGAACGAAACCGAGCGCGTCGGCGGAGGCCGCGTGCCGGAAAGCGGCCGCCAGGCGAGTTGCCGCCTCAATGGAAGCGGGCTCGCGATCGACCACGATGGTAATGGCGTCAGCCGGGCCGAGCGCCGCCTGGACGGTCTCGGCGGCCCAGGCGGGCGCGTCCACGACGATGAAATCGATCTCCTCCGGCGCGTTCTCGATCGCGGCGGCCAGCTCGTGGGGCGCCACCATGCCAAAACGCAGCCGGGCGAGTCGGGAAGACGGGGGGGGCTGAGTCGCGGCCACAACCTCCAGGGCGAGCACGTACGCCGGCTGGAGGGTGAGCGCCGCCGCGACGTTCAGCGCAATGGTGGTCGTTCCGACTCCACCTTTCGAGCCCATGAAGACGAACAGACGTGCCCGCCTCACGCGCATACCGCGACCTTTTCCGTGGACCGGCGCACTGCCTGCGGCTTCGCCAGCGTGAAACTGAAGGTGGAACCGGCGCCGGGCACGGAGTGGACCCAGATGCGCCCGCCGTGCCGCTCGGCGATGCGCCTGGCGATCGCCAGCCCCATGCCCTCGCCCGGGTATTCCTCGGATGTGTGCAGGCGTCTGAAGGGGGCGAAGATGCTTCCGGCATAGCGCGGGTCGATGCCGATGCCATGGTCCTCGACCGCGAAGACCCACTCGCCTTCGCTTTCCTGGGCTGAGACGTGGACGCGGGGCGGCTCGCTGCCGCGGAACTTCAGGGCGTTGGCGAGGAGGTGCTCGAAGAGGTGGCGGAGTTGCTCCGGATCGGCCACCACGACGGGCAGCGGCCCGCAGGTGACCAGCGCTCCGGCGCTTTCGATCTCGCTGCCGAGCGCCAGCAGCGCACCGTCGAGCGCCGTGCGGGCCTCGAAGGAGGTGAACTCCTGCCCCCGCGTCGCAACGCGCGAGTATTCCAGCAGGCCGTCCAAGCGGCGCCGGAACTGCCCGAGCGCATCGAGCGCCGAATCCAGGAACTCGCGGGCGTCGGAGTGCAACTGTTCTTCCGAGGTGTGCTTCAGCAATTGCAGGAAGCTCGCGGTGACCCGGGCCGGCTCGTAGAGATCGTGCGAGGCGGCATAAGCGAACTGGTCCACCTCGGTGCGGAGGCCGAGGCCGTCGGGGGGCTGCGCCCGGGGCTGGGTTTCGAGGGCGGTCGGGGCCAGTGGGACGCCCGGCGGCTCCACCTCCTGACGCAGACTGGCGATGCTCCGCCGCTCGAGGACGAAGCCCAAGGTAAAGGCCGCCAGTACCCAGAAGACCGCGATGGCTAGGCCCGCCGCGGCGGAGGGGAGGTGCCGGGCCGCGATCCAGACGGTGAGGGCGGCGGCGGCCACGGCGGTCGCGGCGGCGAAGCCCGCCTCCAGCGCCTTCCCGCTCATGAAGCCACCTTCCCGCCGAACAATTGAAACGTTCTCTTCTTGACCGGCGCGGCATCGGCGCCGAGCAGGCGCGCACACCAGGACGCCAGCGGCTTGCCCAGGGCGCTGCCAGGCTCGGCCAGCCGGCCGTTCGTGTAGTGCCGCTCGAGTTCGGCTCCCAGCTCCGGCAGCATCAGATCGACCGGCGCTCCCACGACCTCCTCGACCTCCACCCGGCTCAAGCGGCCGTGCGCTTCGCCAAAGCGGTTGACGGCGACCGAGAGGCGGGCCGCGGGCAGGCCGTGCTCTTCGAGCGCCTTGACGAACTGGCGCGCACGGGATAGCGCGAGCACCTCGGCGGTGGTGACGATGACCGTCCGGTCGGTTTCCAGGACCAGGGGGAGCGAGAACTCGGTGACGCCGCGGCCCAGGTCGAGCACGATGGCGGAGTAGCGCGGACGGGCGAACCGCAGGACGGAGGCGAAGTGGCTGGGCTTCGGCAGGCGGTGACAGGAGAGCGGGGGCGGCGCAGCCAGCACGTCGACTCGCAGGGGCGTTTTCGCCACTAGGCCGTCCCAGAGGGACTCATCCAGGCGCTCGGCGTGGTCGGCCGCTTCGACGATCGAGCAGCCGCCCCCGGTTTTCATGAGGAAGCCGATGGCGCCGGCGACCAGATCAAGATCTACGAGCAGGGTGCGTTGGCCGGTCTGGCGCGCCAGTTCCGCGGCGGCGTGGCTGGCCAGGGTGGTGGCGCCGCAGCCGCCTTTGGCGCCGACGAAGCCCAGGAGGGGTTGAGGGTTGCGCCCGTCGGTGGCGGCGGAGGCCGATTCGAAGCGGGCAATCGCGTAGCGGGCGGCGCGCCGCAGCGCCGGCGCGTCGAAGCGGCCCTTGACCAGGTAGTCCTGCGCTCCGCGCTCCAGGGCGGCCAAGGCGGCATCGTCGTCGTCCATCCCGGTCAGCACTATGATCGGAACCGCCGGCGCGGCAACGCGGGCGCGGACGAGAGTGTCGATCCCCTGCGAGTCGGGCAGACCCAGGTCCAGCAGGATCAGATCCACCCGCTCCCGCCCGAGCCGCTCCAGCGCCTCCGAGAGCCGGGCGGCGCGGATGTAGGTAAGGCGGGTGTCGCCGGCCAGGGCGGCCTCGATGAGACGGACATCGGCCTCGTCGTCCTCGACCAGGAGAACGCGCAAGGTTTCTGGGGCCACACAGGTTTATCGGCGTTGAGCTAGTGCGACTTTAAACAATCCGCGCAGTCCTGGCTGACCGCAAACTACAGCAGGCGCTTTGGCCCACCGATAAAGCAGGTGTGCCGGACCGCTTCACGAAGGCGCTTGCGCTGACCGCGATTGCAGGGGGCGGGATGTGCGCGCTTTTGGGAGCGGCGGTGATCGTGGGCTGGCAGGCCGGGCTATGGACACCGGTGCGGCCGATTCTGGGGCTGATTCCGATGACCATCGACACCGCGGCCGCCTTCCTGCTGTGCGGCCTGACGATGGCGGCGACCGGGCTGGCGCAGACGGCCAGCCTCCGGGCGCGGTCGGCCGAGGCGGCCAAGAGGGAGCGGGAGGCGGAAATCGCCATCCGCGCCTGGGCCGAGGCGAGCCTGCGAAGGCGGGCGCTCCAGCAGCAGATAGCGGCGCAGGTGCTCCAGCGCGCCTTGGCCGGGCTGAGCCTGGACCAACTGGCGGACCAGACCGCCGAGGCGGTCGCGCGGGGGCTGGAGGCGGACTGCGCGGAGGTGCTGGATCTGGCGCCCGGCGGCCAGGCACTCCGGCTGCAGGCCGGAGTGGGCTGGCGGGAGGGCCTGGTCGGATCAGCCACGATCGAGGCCGGGGCGAGCTCGCATGCGGGATACACGCTCCAGGTCTCCAGGCCCGTGGCGGTGGAGGATCTGGCGGCGGAAACCCGCTTCCACCCCTCGGCGCTGCTGGTCGAGCACGGACTGAGGAGCGGTCTCACGGCCCCGGTCAACGGGCGGGTAGGGCCGCTAGGAGTGCTGGGCGCCCATGCGCGCAGCCCGCGCACGTTCACCGAAGACGACGTCGCATTCCTGGAGGCACTGGCCAGCACGCTGGCCGCGGCCACCGAGCGAAAGCGAGCCGAGGACGCGCTGGCGCGGCTGGCCTCGATCGTCGAGGCCTCCGACGACGCCATCCTCAGCGCTTCCAGCGACGGCGCCATCCTGACCTGGAACGCGGGCGCCGAGCGGATGTTCGGCTACCGGGCCGCCGAGTGCGCCGGCCGGCCGATGCGGATGCTGGCGCCTCCCGAGCGCCACGCCGAGGACGGGCAACTACTGGACAAGGCGCGGCGGGGCGAGAGCGTGCGGCAGTACGAGACCGTCCGGGTGAGGAAGGACGGCGCCTGTGTGGATGTCTCGCTGACGCAGTCGCCGATCCGCGGCGCCAGCGGGCAGGTCGCCGGGCTGGCGCTGGTGGCGCACGATTGGAGCGCGCGCAAACGGCTGGAGGGCCAGCTTCGCCGCAAGAACCAGGAACTCCAACAGCAGTGCCAGCGCGTGCGCGCAGCCAACCAGATGAAGGACGAATTCCTGGCCAACGTGTCGCACGAGCTGCGCTCGCCGCTGAACGGCATCATCGGATTCACCGAGCTGATGCACGACGGCAAGCTGGGTCCGGTCTCGGACCAGCATCGCGAATACCTCGATGACGTGCTGACCAGCGCCCGTCACCTGCTCCAGTTGATCAACGACATATTGGACCTGTCGAAAGTCGAGGCCGGGCACCTGGAATCCCGGCCGGAAAAAGTGGCCGTGGGCAAACTGGTTCACGAGGTGACCGCCGTGCTGCGGGCGGTGGGCGTGCAGAAACGGATTGCGGTGATGGTGGAGGTGGCCGACGACGTCGATACGGTCTACACCGACCCCGGGCAACTCAAACAGGTGCTTTACAACTACTTGTCGAACGCCTTGAAGTTCACACCCGAGGACGGCCGGGTGACGGTGCGGGTGGGAGGCGACGAGCCGGGTTGGTTCCGGCTGGAGGTGGAGGACACCGGTATCGGCATCGCTCCCGAGCAGATGCCGCAGCTCTTCGTGGAGTTTCAGCAGCTCGACGCCGGAAGGGCGAAGAAGTACCAGGGCAGCGGGTTGGGACTGGCGCTCACGAAGCGGCTGGTCGAGGCGCAGGGGGGCCGCGTCGGAGCGCGAAGCGTCCCGGGCGAGGGAAGCGTCTTCTATGCCGTGCTGCCGCGCGACTGTTCGGCGGCGGGGGCCCTGGGGCCGGAGGAGCCCGCCGCGGTCTGCGCCGGCGGGGGCGGTACCCGCAAACCCGAGTTTCTGACCACCGCCAAGACTAGGCGCGATGAGGACCACGGTTTGGCTAAGACCCGGCGCCGGGCAGGCCGATGAGTCAAAGCGTATGCCGGGAGAGCCCATTCTGGTGGTGGACGACAACGCACTGAACCTGAAGCTCACCCGCATCCTGCTGACGGGCGAGGGTTACGACGTTCGAACGGCCATGAACAGCGACGAGGCCCTGGCGGTGCTCAAGACCTTCCAGCCGCGGCTGATCCTGATGGACATCCAGCTTCCGGGCATGCATGGGCTGGAGCTGACGCGCCGCCTGAAGCAGGACCCGGCGATGGCCGGTGTCCGGATCGTGGCGCTGACGGCCTACGCCATGAAAGGGGACGAAGAGCGCGCAGTCAAGGCGGGATGCGACGGATACGTGGCCAAGCCGATCGACACGCGCAGCTTGCCGGAACTGGTCCGGCACTTCCTCAGGCCGCCCGACGGGGCCGCCGGCCAGGACCCTCCTGCCCGCTGAAGAGCTAGGGCGGCTGGCACCGGGACTGAGCCGGCCGGTCGAGGGGCGGCTCGCCCTATCACAGGGCGGCTGGCACGGGGAGACAGGCCGCGGCCGGCTGGGGAGGAGACGCCACCGGCTGTAGAGGACACGCCACCGGCTGCTTGGGCAGCGTGAAATAGAACGCCGCGCCCCCGCCCGGCCAGGAACGGACCCACATCCGGCCGCCGTGCCGTTCGACAATGCGCCTGGCGATGGGCAGCCCCATTCCCTCTCCGGGGTACTCTTCAGCGGTGTGCAGGCGCTGGAAGGGCTCGAAAATCAGCTCGGCGTGGCGCGGGTCAATGCCGATGCCATTATCGCGGACCACGAAGATCCACTCCCCGCCGCCATCCTCGGCGGAGACCTGGATGTAGGGCCTCTCGCCGCCGCGAAACTTGACGGCGTTGGCGATCAGGTGCTGGAACAGGCGGGGCAGCTGCACGGGATCGGCAGTCACGGCGGGCAGCGGGCCATAGGCGATGAGCGCTCCGGCCTCGTGGATCTCGCGGCCCAGCGTGGCCAGCGCCTCGCCGACGGCTTCCCGGGCATCCACCGCAGCCAGTGACTCTCCGCCGCCGGCCAGGCGCGAATACTCCCGCAAGCCCTCCAGCCCCAGGTGCAGTTGCGCCAAAGCGGCAACGGGAAGCTCGCCGGAGCCCGATACGGCCGGGGCTGGAGCGGCTTCGGAGGTGCGTTGAAGCAGCTCGAGGAGGCTGGCGCTCACATGCACGGGATCGTGGCCCGCATGCGATGGCGCGCCCTGGATGGTTGGGCGCGAGGCCGGAGAAGGAGCGGTGGCCAGAACCAGAAGGAGCCGCCGGTTGGCCCGCGTGAGCGATGCCACACGGCGGGCGGCCAGCCTCACGCGGAGGAGTGCAGCGCCTAGGGCCCAGGCCAGCGCCGTCGAGGCTGCGGCCAGTGACAGCGGCGCCTGCTGCCGCCAGATCCACACCGTCACCGCCGCCAGGACCAGCGACCCGCCAACCACGGGGATGAGCCACGCGCCGGCCATTCGCCGCAAACGAGACGCCACCGGGCCGAGCTCCGGAAGATCAGCCACCACTCCTGACACAACAGGGTATCGGCAGCCGGCTCGGAGAGGTTTAGCGAGGGCGGGCGGGAGGGGCGGAGCTGACAGGGCCGACAGGTTGGGCGGGGCTAGATCCAGCGGCGCGTTGTGCGTCTGCGCGAAAGCACCGCTCCGGCAGCAAGAGCAGCAGAAGCATGGTGAATGACCTTAACAGGATGTGTCAAGGATGTGCGGCTGGCCCCGCCCGCGCCGTCCCAGAACCTGAACCAGCGTCTCCAGGCGCGCCTCGATGGCCGCCACGCGCCCGCCGAGCTCGGCGAGCTGGCCCTTCAGCAACCCTTCGCGCGCGCTCTCGATCTCGATGCTTCGCAGGATGGCGCCGCGGGCGAAGTCCGAGAGGCTCGGAGATCCTTTATGGGCGCACACGGCGGCGAGCTTGCCGTACTCCTCTTCGGTGAGGCGGAAGTTGACCAGCCGTCTTCTCGGTCTGAGCAGCAACATTCAACAAAGAGCCGGGGACCAGGAGGGCGCGTTCGGGCGCCGCCGGAGCGACGGCCTCCCGATCCACCTCGGCGGCCACGGAGCGCTCCAGCAGGACGTAGATCGTCGCTACAGCAGGAATCGGCGTAGGGCGAACAACCCTGTAGGGTCCGCAGGCAGACGCAGAACCACGCCGGGCGTGTGCGGGGAGCCGCCTCCGGCGCTTACTCGCCGATCACGGTGACAGTGATCTGGCGCTGCCGTGGCCGGTCGTCGAAGTCGCAGAAGACGACCTGCTGCCAGGTGCCCAGGCCGAGCGCCCCGGCATCGACCGGGAAGGTCTGGCTGGTGCCCAGGAGCGCGCTGCGCAAGTGCGCGAAGCCGTTGTCGTCGCCCCAGCGGGCGTTGTGGGCGTAGTCGGAGTTGGAGGGCGCAATCTTCTCGAGCGCCCGGGCCAGGTCCGACACCGCGCCGGGCTCGTACTCGATGGTCGTCACGCCTACGGTCGAGCCCTGGCCGGAGACGTTAGCTAGACCCTGGCGAATCTTGCTCTCCGCGACGATGCGGCCCACCTGGGGGGTGATATCCAGCACGTGGCAGCGGCCGCGAGTCGAGATCTGGAAACTCCTCTGAAAGACGCTCATGGGAAAGCTCCAAAAGCCATCGTAACGGGTGGGGCGAGCTAGCGCAGCGTCACCACGGTGGCGCCCCAGCCGCCCGCTTCCGGCGGCGCGTCGCCGAATGAGAGCACGAACGGCGTCCTCTCGAGCACCGCCCTGACGATCGCGCGCTGGACACCGATCCCGCGGCCGTGAACAATGCGCAGGGCCTTCAGCCCCAAGCGGTCGGCCTCTTCCAGATAGGCCTCGACCACGGCCTGGACGTCGTTGGGCGGCACGCTGTGGAGGTCAAAGACGTCGGTGATGGGGATGCGCACCGGCTCCTGGTCTTCCACGCTACGAGCGTAGCAGAGTGGCCGCCAAGCGCCCCGCGGCCGATTAGCCCGTTTGCCCGCGCTAGCCGGCCGCGGCCAGGGCTCGTCCCGGCGGCGTCTTGCGCTTGGGAACGCCATGCTCGTGGCAGTCCACGCACTTGACGAAGTGGATGTTGTGCCGGCTCTTGACGTTCTGGAAGGTCGTGTCCATCCTCTCGACGTCCAGGCCGCAGTTCGACAGCCGCGGATGGCAGTTCGCGCAGGACGGGCGCGTCTGCTGGCCATGCTTGAGGTGGCAGGCCAGGCAACTGAGTCCTTCGTGCACGCCGACGCCGGTGCGGTCGTCACCCGAACCCACCTGCATAGTGGCCAGTGGCGCGTGGCACTGGTAGCAGAGCGCCTGGCGCTGGTCCGGGCTCATCTTCACCGGCCGGCCGCCGTCGCGCATTTGCGGCAGGGGCAGGATACGAGTCGAGATGTAGGACTGCTCGCGGCGGTCGTAGAGGCTCAGTGACGGCCGGAACAACTCCTGTTTCGGCCCCGCGGTCGGAGACCACACCGCCGGCCGGTTGAGCGGCTTGCCCTGGCGATGCATCTCGTGGCAGGCCAGGCAGGGGATCGCGGCGCGCGTGGCGAGATCGGGCGACTTCAATGTCCACGGCCCGTGCGTGTTGACCGGCGAGACCAGGTCCCGGATACCGCCCTCGAAGTGCATGCCGTGGCAACGCAGGCAGTCGTCCGTCAGCAGGCGCCTGGTGTTTTGTGGCCTGTCGAGGAAGATGCGGGCGTAGGTGGCACCGTGCGGCCCGGCCTGCCAGTCGGCGAACTCCTGCTGGTGGCACTTCTGGCAGCGCTCGACCACCGGGTAGAGGTTGGTGTGTTTGAGGTGGATCTTATCGGACTCCTGGCCGCGCAGGTGCTCGACCACCCGGCGGAAATTCGCCAGGTGGAAGCGCACGTCGAACGTCAGCGCGCTGCCGTGACAGGCCGAGCAGGCGATGCTGCGGTGAGTCGAGGAGTGCCAGTTATCGTGGGAAGCCTGAATCTCGTGACACCGCGCGCAGGCCGACCCGCCGGCGTACTCGTAATAGCCGGCGCCGCCGGCGAGGATGACGAGTACTGCCGCTGGCGCCGCGAGGAGGATTCGTTTCGTCGACATATGATTTCACCGCAGAGACGCAGAGGCGCAGAGACTATCAGAAAGACTCAAAAAGCGCCTGGGGATGCCGTCTGTGAGCACCGGCACGTTGAAGTTGATCGGTAATCCGACCGACCAGCGGCCCAGCAGCAAATACGTCAAGAGCTGCTCATCATGGAGAGGCACTTCGATCGCCGCCCCGATGACCTCGTGAGTGCGCTGGTTGATATCCATAAGTTCTTCTCTCGGTCTCTGCGTCTCCGCGGTGAAATCACACCCGCCCTTGCCAGGCACGCTTGAGGTTGTCGGAGGCGTAGTAGGCGATGGCCATGATGGTCAGCACCGGGTTGAAGCCGCCGTTGGTGACGTGGACGCTTCCGTCGATCACGTAAAGGTTGTCGTGGCCGTGTACGCGGCAGTGCCTGTCCACCACCGAGGTCTGCGGGTCGTTGCCCATGCGGCAGGTGCCGGCCTGGTGCTGGCCGGCGCTGAGGCCCGGGCCGGGCAGCGCCTGCCAGATCTGAGTCGCGCCGGTTTCCTTCAGCCACAGCTCGGCCTGGGCGGCGAGGAACCGCCCGATCTCGAGCGTGTGCTGGTGCCGGCCGCCGGAGAGCCGCGCCACCGGAATGCCCCAGTAGTCCTTCAGCTCGGGATCGGCCTCGACGCGCGCGGTGAACACCGGCATCTCCTGCACCGGGCCGCGCACGGCAATGGTGCGCTTATAGGCCTGGCGCATGAAGTCCTTGTGCGCCTTGCCCCATCGCGGCACGCTTTCCGGCGCCAGGCCCACGAACTGGTACGGCAGGCGGATGAACTCGTTTGCCAGCAGCCCGCCGCCGGCCAGGCCCGCATTGCCGTGGTTGAAGTCGCAGATCGCCAGGCCCGCCCCCGGCCCAACGTCGTCATAGACCTCTTCCTCGAACAGGCCCGTGGCGCCGACATAGGTATGGCCCTGGAGATTCCGGCCGACCAGGTCACTGCGATTGCCCAGGCCGTTGGGGTGCATCGCGCTCTTGGAGTTGAGCAGCAGCCGCGCCGACTCGATGGCGGCGGCCGAAACGATCACCAGGTCGGCTGGCTGCTCCCGCAGCCGCTCGCCGGCATCGAAGTACGCCACGCCGGTCACGCGCCCGCGCGCATCGGTGAGGATTTCCTTGGCCACACACTCGGTGCGCAGCTCGCAATTCTTGGTGGCGAGCGCCTTCGGGATCACGGTGTTGTGCGTGCCGCACTTGGCATCCACCTCACAGGCGAACCCGACGCACCAGCGGCAGCGCATGCATGCGCCGCGGCCGTCATAGGGCACCGAGTTGCGCAGCATGGGGATGTCGAACGGATGCAGTCCGAGCCGCTCCGCCGCCGGCCTCAGAATCTCGTACTCCCGGTTCGGCGGCAGCGGCGGCATGGGTAGCGGCTTGCGCCGCGGCGCATGGAAGGGGTCCCGAGACCAGTCGCCCGAGACGCCGATCTCCCATTCCGCCTTCTCGTAGTACGGCTCGAGGTCGCCGTAGCCGATCGGCCAGTCCTCGAGCGTACTGCCCGCGACGGCGCCGTAGGTGGATCGCATCCGGAAATCCTTCTCCAGGTACCGCCACGCCATCGCGCCGTAGCTGAACGTGCCGCCGCCGACGCAGCCGGCGTTGTTCTGGTAGCCCGGCTCGTGCGGCAGAATGACGCGCGCCCGCCCATTGAGATCGACAACGACGCGCGGGTTCTTCTCCTCGTCCGGGCCGAACCCGGTGCCGAGCACCGAGGTGCGCTCGTTGCGCAGGTCGTCCTTGCGGCAGTCGAAGGCGGTGAACCACTTGCCGCGCTCGAGCAGCACCACGCTCCAGCCCGCCTCGGCCAGCTCCTTAGCCACGATGCCGCCGGCCGCGCCCGCCCCGACGATCACGGCATTGACCTTCTTCAGCGCCATGGGCGATTCCTCCGGTCTTCCTCGGCCAGGCCGGTCGTCAGGTCGTAGCGCTGGCGCCCGCGGATCGGCGCGACCGGCACGCCCAGCATGCGCCAGCTTGCGTACTCGCGGTTGCCGCCGTGGCGCGGGTCACCATAGAAGCCCTGCATGGTGTGGTCGCAGACCAGCTCGAAGAACGCGTGCCCCTGGGCCGGCTGCCAGACCTGGGCGTCGCTGCTGCCCGCCTCGAGCGCAACCAGCACGGCGTCCTGCTGGCCCGCGGCCAGCGCGGCGAAGCGCTGGCCGAACATCGCCTCGCTGACATGGTTCACACCGATGATGCCCTGGCGGTACGCCTTCCGGTGCTTCTTGAAAATGCCAGTGAGGTGCCGGTCGATGTAGTTGGCTGCGCCGGCCTGGGCAGCGCCGGCGTCCTGGTCGGCCGGGATGATGCGCGCGGCGATGGCGTTGATGGTGCGGCCTTCCTCGGCCGTGAAGAAGCGCCATGGGCTGGCCTCTTGCCTCGAACAGGAGACGGCGCCGGAGGCGGCCGCCGTGGCGGCGATCTGAAGAAACCTTCGCCGGCGGAGAGTTTTGGAACCCATAGGCCCCCTTTGCTCCAAGGGGTCGATTGTAACGCAGGTTTTGCGGCCGAGCGGCGCCGGAGTCCGGCCTGCGATGCGCACCGGCTCCTGGTCTTCCACGCTACGAGCGCAACAGAAGGTCCGCTATTGGAACTCGATGGCCCGCACGACCCCAACCGTGCCCAGTCTGGCGTCCGGTGCAGGGTCGTACTCGATCCGGACTTTCCGCGGCCGCTGCGGGCCGCACTGGAACTCCATCTTCCCGCCGGGTGCGCCCCGGACTTCGATCGCTCCCGGTTCCCGCATCTCGAGACGAACCTCCCCGCCTTCGATTCGCACGCGCAGGCGCCCGATATCCTCGAGGCAATCTACCTGTATGAGCGTGCCTGCCACCACGCCCCGGCGGGCCCTCAACTGCGGTGCTGCCGGCGGCGCAGGGGCTTGCGCGGGGCTAGGCGGGCCGGTCTCCGGAGCGGCGACCCGGGGGCTAGCCTCGAGCGCGCCCAACAGCCGGTCGAGCTGTTTCCGGTCTGTGTCATCCTTGGCGTATTGGCGGGCTCGCTGGACGGCCGCGCGTGCCTGGTCCGTCCTACCCACCTGGTGGGAGGCAAAGGCAACGGCATGGAAGAAATGAAAGGCGCGCTCGGGTGCAACCCGCTTCAGCTTGGAGAACTCTCCGAGCGCCCCGGCATAGTCGCCACGGTTCATGAGGGTGAGGCCTAGGTAGTAGCGCGCATCGGCGAACTCCGGGTCCAGCTCGAGCGCCTTGCGGAACAGCGAGACCCGGTCCGGGGCTTGATCGCCGGCCCCGCCGAGCAAGGTGGCGTAGTCGAAGTAAAGCCCCGGGTTGCTGCTCCCGAGCGAAACGGCTTTGGCGAAGTACGGCAGCGCCCGCTCGGTCTGGTTCCTGCGCAGGCAAAGGTAGGCTTGGCCCTCGGGGATCTCGGGCCGATCCGGGAACTGGCGGGCGATCTGCTGGTAGGCGGCTTCGGCCTCGTCATACTTGCCAATGTCGACCAGCAGCCCGGCCAGCGCCGCCGCGGCTTCCACCGGCGCGGCCGGACCGACCTCAGGTTCCTCGGCGGACTTCTCCAGGACGACGTCGTAGACGCCAATATTGAACTTGCCGCGGTGCATGTAGGCCTGGAGTTCTACCCACATCTCCGACATCGGCTTGCCGTATGCCCGCTGGAACGCCTCCGGCTGCGGTGCGCCGTTGATCAGGGCGGTCAGAAAGTCGGGGAACTTCGGGCGAAGCGCCTCGGTGAGCACGAGCATGTGCGTAAGCGCCCAGCTCTCGGCGTAGAAGACGTCCGCTCGCTTCCGCTCGTTGTAATGGGCCGAGCGCTGATCCACTGCGGCCAGTGCTTCCAGGGTGAGCCACCGCCCACCCTGGAGCGCCAGCAGCCGACCGGGGATAACCTGCCCGATTACTGTCTTCTTGCCGACCGGCTGCAGCGTAGAGAACAGCTCGGCGAGACCCTCGTTGAGCCAGAGCGGGATCTGCCGCGCCACCGGACCCATTAGGATGTGGACGTATTCGTGAATCGCGCCGGGATAATGCTCAGAGCTGATGCCTCCCATGACGATCTGCGCGTGCTCCACGCTGCCGCCCGCCCACGCCGCGGCGATCGCGTTCGGCGCGTAAGGCTTGAACTCCTTTTCGGAGGCGAAGCCGACGATCCGCACGCGCTGGCGCGCAGGCGGCTTCACCCCCGTGAGCCTCAGGAGGAAGCTGCGAGTTTGCTCGAAATAGAGGATGGCTTCGCGGGCCTTTTTCTCGCCCGCCGTGGTGAAGAGTTCGAAGTTCGCCGATACGGCCTTAGTCCACCTCGGTTCGGCCGCGGCCATGGGCACGCAACCAAACACCAGCAGGACAACGATGGCGCGCTCCATGGCAAGCGATTCTATCACCGACGCAACGCCACGGGCGCGCGACGCCAGCGCCCGGCCGACGGCTCAGCGCCCGTGCACCAGGGGGACGAACGCGACCGGGAGCACCGCCCGCTTCTTCAGCTTGCCCGCAGCCGTCTTCTCCACCACGACCAGCTCCTGGCCCCACACGGTCGAACCCTCGGGAGCGACCAGCCTGCCGCCCGGCCGGAGCTGGTCGAGCAGGGCCCGCGGGATCTCGGGCGGGGCCGCGGTGAGGATGATGCGATCGAAGGGGGCTTCCTGAGGCCAGCCCAGGTAGCCGTCGCCGAGGCGCACGCTAATGTTCTCGTAGCCGAGCTGCTTGAGCTTCTCCTCGGCCGAGCGCGCCAACTCGGGCACGATCTCGATCGTGTAAACGTGCCCGACTAACCGGGACAGGACCGCCGCCTGGTAGCCCGATCCGGTGCCGATCTCGAGCACTCTGTGGGTGCGCGCCGGCTCGAGCAGCTCGGTCATCAGTCCCACGATGTAGGGCTGCGAGATGGTCTGCCCGTAGCCGATCGGGACCGGGTGGTCCTCGTAGGCCTGATCGCGCAGCGCCTCGGGAATGAACAGGTGCCGGGGCACTTGGCCGAGGACGCGCAGCACATCGGGGTTCCGCACGCCGCGATCCTGGACCTGAGTGCGCACCATGGCCTCGCGCTCACGAGCCCAGGCGTCGCCGGGGCGCGCTGGCGGCGCGGCCGGCAGGCAGGAGGCGCCCAGCAAGGAGAGCACGATCAGAAGGCGCATATCCACACATCAATGTACAATGTCCGAAGTGGCTGAAAAGACGTCCGTACTCGGGCAACGGTCCTCGGATGGCAGCGTGAAGCCCGCAACGCTGCTCCGACAGCTTGGAATCGTCAGCGCCACCGCGCTGGTGATCTCCAACATGATCGGGACCGGCATCTTCACGACGACTGGTTTCCTGGCGGGCGACCTCGGGAGCCCCGGGCTGGTGCTCACGATCTGGGTCGTGGGGGCGCTGTTCGCGCTGGCCGGCGCGTTCTGCTACTCGGAGCTGGGCATCAACTTCCCCAGCTCGGGCGGCGAATACGTCTACCTGACACGCGCCTACGGGCCGACCTGGGGGTTCATGACCGGCTGGGTGTCGTTCTTCGCGGGGTTCTCGGCGCCGGTGGCCGCCGCGGCGCTGGCTTTCGTCAAGTATCTGGCCTATTTCTTCCCGGCGCTGAATCGGGACTTCCAGACGCTGGCCGTCAACTGGGGCGGGCTGAAGTTTACGCTGCGCTTCGGCGGCGCCCAGGCGGTCGCCTCGGGGCTGATCGTGGTCCTGACACTCGTCAACTTTCTGGGCATGCGGCGGGTGGCGAAGCTCCAGAACGTGCTGACGGCCACCAAGCTGCTGGTGATCATCGCCTTTATCGGCCTCGGCCTGCTGATCGGCTCGGGAAGCTGGGGCCATTTCTCGGCACCGGCCGAGCGAACCTCCTCCATCCCGGTAGCCGCGCAGTTCGCCATCAGCCTGTTCTGGATCTACGTCTGTTACAGCGGCTGGAACGCGGCCACCTACGTCGCCGAGGAGCTGAAGCGGCCGGAGCGCACCCTGCCGGTGGCCCTGACGTTCGGCACCGCCCTGGTGGCCGCGCTGTACCTGCTGCTCAACGTGGTGTTCATCTATGCGGCGCCGCTCCAGAGGATGAAAGGCGTGATCGAGATCGGAGCGCTGGCGTCGAAGAGCCTCTTCGGACCGCAGATGGCCGGCGCCTTCAGCGCGCTCATGGCTCTGTCGCTGGTGGCCACGGTGAACGCCATGGTGACGATCGGGCCACGCGTCTACTACGCCATGGCGCAGAACGGCGCCTTTTTCCAGGTGGCCGCGCGGGTCCACCCGCGCTGGCGCACTCCGGTGGTGGCGATCCTCTGCCAGGGCGTCTGTGCGGTGCTGATGACGGCCACACCCTTCCCGGACCTGATCGTCTACATCGGGTTCACGCTGACCTTCTTCGCGGTGCTGGCCGTAGCGTCGCTGTTCATCTTCCGCCGGCGGGCGAACTGGCAGCGCCTCGGCGTGGTGAGCTTCGCCTGGCCGCTGATGCCGGCGGCGTTCATCCTGGTGGGCGTCTGGACCATCATTCAGGGGGTGCGGCTGCGGCCCGACATTTCCGTCGCGGTGGTGCTGACCATCGGCACCGGCGCCATCGTGTATCACATCTGGCGGGCGCTGAAGCAGCGCCGCCCGGCGCCGCGCTGACCTGCTATTCTGCCTGTTGAATGGCACTGGTTCTGGACGGCAACCGAATTCGCGACGAGATCCTGGAGGGGTGCCGGCCGCGCCTGGAGCGGCTCAGCGCCGCTGGCGGCGCGCCCGGCCTGGCGGTGATCCTGGCGGGCAGCAACCCGGCCTCGGAGATCTACGTCCGCAACAAGATCAAAGCTTGCCAGGCCCTGGGCATCTACAGCGAGAAGCTCGCGCCGCCGCAGACGGTAACCACCGCGGAGGTGCTGGAGCTGGTGGAGGGGCTGAACCGGCGCCCCGAGATCGACGGCATCCTGGTGCAGCTCCCGCTGCCGTCGCAGGTGGATGCCAAGCGGGTGCTGCTGGCGATCGCGCCCGAAAAAGACGTGGACGGTCTTCATCCCCTCAACCTCGGCAAGCTCATGAACAACACGCCCGGCCCCAGGCCGTGCACGCCGGCAGGCATCCTGGAGCTGCTGAAACGCTACCGGATCCCGATCCACGGCCAGAACGCGGTGGTGGTGGGGCGCAGCGACATGGTGGGCAAGCCGGTGGCGCTGCTGCTGCTGCACGAGCACGCCACCGTCACCATCTGCCACTCGCGAACGAAGAATCTGCCCGCGGTCTGCGCCCGGGCCGACCTCCTGCTGGCCGCGATGGGCCGCCCGGCGTTCCTCACCGCGGACTTCATCCAACCGGGCGCCACGGTCGTCGATGTGGGCATCAACCGCATCTCGAGCCGCGAAGAATGCGCGCGCATCTTCCGCGACTCGCCCGAGAAACTGGCCGCCTTTGATCGCAACGGCAGCGTGCTCGTCGGCGACGTGCACCCTCTGGACGTGGCCGAGCGCGCGGCTGCCTACACGCCGGTGC
>JBEKLJ010000028.1:0-21785 GCA_050010255.1 Bryobacteraceae bacterium | reverse complement strand
GTCCCCGAGGCCGTGCGCTCTGACATCATCAGCCGCGCCGTGAGCATCCGCCCGGAGGTAGTGGCGCGAATCACTCCCGTGGAAATGAATGTCATCCTGCAGATTCAGCGCCTCCCCGCGGAACGGCGCTTTGATCTGGTAATAGGGACGAATATCTTCCTGTATTACGACGCTCTGGAGCAGGCCTTGGCCCGCGCCAACCTGGCGACGATGATCCGATCTGGTGGCTTCCTGATTTCCAACACCGCTCTGCCGGCCACCGCACCGTCCTCGCTGGTGGATTCCGTGCGAACCGATATCCCGATCCGGCCCGGCCTCACGGACTACGTGTACAGCTACCGGCGCCAACCGTAATCGAGCGGACCAGGAAGCCGACCGGGGGGCCGGCTTGCGGGCCAGTGGCCCGCCAAACAAATGGGCGTACCCCAGCCACTGGCTGGCACCCGCAGCACGCCCGCGGGGCTTTTATGAGGCGGCAGAGTGCCGCCTGTCCCGGCTTCAGGCGTGGCGGGGCGGTGCTTCGGAGGCGACGACCCGGATGGAGCCGGCGCCCACGGCGGAGGCCGGCAGCGAAGCCGAGAGCGGCGTTTCGGTGATCTGCGGCCGGAAGGGCAAGGAAAGCAGCAAGCGGTCGCCCGCCAGAATCTCGTAGGACCGGATCGGCTCGGGGCCGGCCAGGGCCGTGTTCCATTGGATGAGAACCCGTTCGCCGTCCCGGGTCACCCGAACGTCGCCAGGCTGCACGAGCCCGCTGGTCTTCTCCTGGAAGAAATTGGTGACGGCGCCGTGGCGCGCCTCGGCTTCCTCCTCGATGCGGCGCCGCTCCAACTCCGAGGGCATGTCCTTCAGGGCCGCCGCGAGGTTGGCCACCATCTGGTCGGACTCCGGCTTCGCGCGGTCGATGTGGCCGGTGCCGATGATGGCGCAAGAGACGCCGGGAAGCGAGAGCGAGTAGCGCACCAGATCGGCGTAGGAAACCGCGTCCGGCTTGCCAACGGAGAGGATCACGTCCTCGGGAGCCCTGGAGAAGCGCGGCGGTTTGCCGTAGAACGCGCCATCGGCGAAGACCTTCATGGCGATGACACCCAGGCCCCGCGCCACGGCTAGCGGCAGCACGTTGTTCTGATGGGAGCTGCACAGGCGGTCATTGGCGTTGAGCGCCAGCAGCAGGGTGTCGATGATGTTCTCGGAGTCGCGCCGCAGGGCGCTCATCAGCACGGGAGAACTGAAGTGACCGGTGATGCCGATGTGGCGCACGTAATGGCGGTGTTCCGGGTTCAAGCCGGTATAGTCCGTGCCATCGCGATAGTCCAGCAGGCCTGCCAGCGCGCCGATGCGCTCGGGCCGCTTGGCGGCGCTCCGCTCCGCCAGACCTTCGTAGATCTGATTCACCTGATCGGGCGTGGTCAGGTTGTGGATCTGGATCGCGTCCAGGTACGCCCCTTCGGGGATCTGTCCCTTGCCGTCTCCGAAGATCTGGGTCAGGGAGCGCTTGAGGTCGTCGACGGCCGTGGAACCCGGCGCCGCCGGGTTCAGTGCATACCGTCGGACCGTCTTGGCGGCGAGGTAGAGGTTCTGGCGCAGGGCGTGGTTGTAGTCCGGGCCGGCGGGCGTCAGATGCAGCCGGCGGAAGGCTTCCCCGTAGTTGACCTGGCTGGCCCCGTAAGCATTCGCCGTGTCGAGGTAGTTGAGGCCGAGCTCGACGGCACGCACTATGATGTCGGCCGGGTCGATGCCGGGTCTGGTCCACTGAAGGGAGGCTTGTCCCCCCAGGGCCAAGGGCAGCACCTGGCGACCGGTGCGGCCCAGCAGGCGGCGTGGAAAGGCGCCGGCAGCTTGCGCATAGAGACGGCCAGGACCCAGAAGGCCGGCGGCCGGCAGCGCTCCGAGCGCGCTCAGCACTTCCCGTCGAGAGAGCATTGGAACCCCTTTCGCTTGCAGTATAGCGCCGGCGGCGGAGGGCGCTCAGTCTGCTCACCCGCGCTCTTGTGACGAGGGTTTCCCAGCGCGGAACCGCGACGGTCAGGGAGCGGTGTTGTCAGGCTGTTTCGGAAGGGCGATCGAGTATGTCAGGGTCCCCTCAACTGAGTGGCCGCCCTGTAGCGCGGTGATCTTGATCCGGTAATTGCCGGACTGGGGCGTGGTGCGGATCACCATGGCAATGGCGCCCGTGGCGTCCGGGGCGGGAAGATCCTGGGCCTGATCGGCGATCACCTGATGGTCCCGCACGACTTTCAGAGAGAACCTCGGCTTTTCCATATTCGCCGGATCCGGATACACCACGAAGTACACCAGGGGGTGCGCGCCAGGCTGTAAGGAGGCCGACAGCGCGGGCACGATTCGCCCCTTGGGAAGCTGAAGCGGATCGGCGGCGTCCGGTTGCCCGGAGGCAGGCTCGACCCTCTGGATCAGCACCAGGTCGCTCAGGCAAACTCCGCTGCATGCGGCGCTGTCAATCTGAAAGACGTTGGCGCTAGAGCGGGCGCCTTCGTGGTCCACCACTGCCGCCTCCAGCGTGTAGCGGCCGTGCATGACCCTGATCGGCGCCGTGTACAGCAACGAATTGGCCCGCAATGCCGCCAGTTGCACGTCACTGATTTCGCTCGGAAAATCGCGGCTCACCTTGGCGACCACCTGCCCGGTGGCGTCCTTCACCAGCGCGAGCACCGAGAAGTGCACCTTGTACTTCTGCTGCTGCGGCAAGGGCGTGGCGGTGAGATTCGCGCCCGGCAGTTCGAAGGCGATGACGTACTGGGAGCCGGCCTGGTCGGAGCGGAAGCGCAACGCGCCCGACTGGAAATCGAAGGCATGCGGCCGCGCTTCGGCAGCCAGTGCGGTAAAGGCGGGAGTTTCGAACGGGGCCAGCGCCGCGGAACCGCCGGCGTCCGGCACTGCGAAGTAGCCGGTGCGGCTTTGCACGGTCAAACCAGGGCGCGCCAGCCTGACCTCGATCTTCCGCAGGTGGGCGTCCAGTCTGTCCGAACCGGGATGATAGGTGGCTTCGTAATGGGTGTCCACGTCCTCCAGGATGCGCTGAAAGGATTTCTTGAAATCGCGAGTGGCAAACATGGCGCCGCCCGTGGAACTGGCGAGCCTGCGCAGAACCTCTGTGCCCACCGATTGCGAGTTCGAGGTGCGCGTTGCCGAGGAATCCGAGTAATTGATCTCATTGGCGGCCAGATCACCCGTGTCTTCCTGGTTGAGGTCGAACGCATATACGGTGAGCAGCGCCCGGTTGGCTTTGTCGATGACGGCCTGGAGCAACTCGGGCTGGGCCGGATTCAGTATTCCGGGGCTGAACAGCACTACCGTCTTACGGCCCGGCAGGCCGTCGAACTGCTGGACCATCGCGGTCAACTGGTCCATCTGGTCCCTTACGTTCCTGTAGTCAAAACCGCGCATTGCGGCGATGCCACCGCGAGCGGCTGGGGAAGTCTGTCGGGCGGCAGGCAGGGCGGCGCCCGACGATCCTGGAATCGCACTCCGGATTGCCCCCGCGACCCTTTCAAAACTCTCCGGCTGTGCCGCGAAACCGCCGCGGGCAGCTTGAAGCAACTCCTCGCGATTGTCCGTGAACGGATGCAAGGTCACCAGGCCCGCATCCAACCGGAATACGCCGACGTAGGTGCCCGCCTGCAACGGGTTGCTGAGGAACTCTTGCGCGGCATCGAGAGCGTCCCGCAGCTTGCCCGGCTCACCCAGAATATTGTGGAAGACAAGACAAGTCAGGTTCACTGCCCGCAGGACATTGACAGGCTGAGCCACCGCGCCCGCGCCGGACGCCCTCGCCAGCCCCTCGCGGATCTCGCGCCCAGGCACCAGACGGAAACCTCGGATCTGCTGGGGAATGCCGTCCTCATAGATCTCGACCTCATCCGCCTTGAGGTCCTTTACCTGACGCCCGCGGCTGTCGCGCACGACAAGATCCAGCACCACCTCACGGACCGTCGTCCGGATGGTCAGGCCGGATTCCTGCGCTCGAGCCGGAACCAGGCCGGCGAGACAAGCGGCCGCAACCACGAAAATTCGGTGCATGGTTCTCATGGTATCTCCACAACGCTGCTCTCGGCGGCCAACAGCTCACCCTCCGCGTCGCGGACCGCGACCCTAACGGCATAAGTCCCCGGCTGAACCTCGAACGCGGTCTTGAGCGTATAGCCGCTTCCCATTCCGTTGGCCAGCGTCTGGTCGCGCAAACGCAGGCTGACGAGGGTCTGCTTGCCGGCGGCGTAGTTGCCGTTCTGGTCAAAAAGGCAGGCGACAACCGTCAGGTCGTTGGAGTTGCGCTCATCCACCTTGCGGAAGGCGATGCGCCGCAGATCCAGGTGAGACAGCACCGTGAGCGTCGCGCTGGCCGCGCCCGATTTGAAGAACTCGGTGTGCACCTCGACCGCCGGATCGTGGATGTCTTGCGGGGCGAACACCGCCTCTTCGATTTCCTGCCTGGCCGCTTCCGCCGGATCGGTGAGCCGCCTGGTCGCGTAATAGCCGCGCCGGGCCTGCACGCTCAGATTCCCCTGCCGGCCGAGCCGGACCTTGAGACGATGAAAACTCCCGTCGGGTTGCAGGCTGCGCGGGGAGAAGCCCAGCACATAAGAGTACTCAGCCGCCGCGGTAATCCGTTTGAGGCCGGCGTCGATGTCGTTGGTGCTCTCTACGAACCTTCCGCCCGTACCCTCCGCGATCTGGGCCAGGGTGCCCCCTTCAGCCCTGGCAGCGAGATGCTCGATCAGCTGTTTCACTCGCTGGACGAACGGGTCATAGTAGTTCCCGCTGATATCGGACATGTCCGTGTACAGCCCGCGAGCATCCAGGGCGCTGATGACCACGTTCAAACGGGTCGCAAGATCCACGGCATCGTTCAGCAGGGCCTGGGCTCCCGCCAAGGTGAGAAGCCCCGGTGAGAGAAAAACCACGAGCCTCTGGCCGGGCATGTAGCCCATCCGGCGTACTGCTTGCTTCAGAGTCATGCAGGCCACTTGGGTCTCGTGTTCTCCGGCCTGCAGAGCGCGTTGAGCCGCCGACCAAGCGATGTCGCGCGCCATTCGGGCATACCCCTCTTGAAGGCTGAGCGGGGCCGTAGGATCGCTCGGCTTACCAAGGCGGAGCAGGGTCTCCCTAGTCGCGGCTGCCAAGGCATCCGCGCCCGGGCCCTCGCCCCCCGTCTCAGGATCGCCCCCCTGATTCACGATCATGTCCGCCTGGTAGTAGCTGACGTCCGGAATCTCAGGGCTCAGCGACCGGGAGATTGGGTTCGGCCGCAGCTTCAGAAGCGTTTCGTGAAGCTTCGCGTGGTCGTTGGTGAACTCGAGCGTGGTCCGCCCGGAGGTCGTAAAGATTGCGGCGCGGTCCGTGGGCTCCAGCGTCGCCATGTTCCGGCCGGCGCCATCACGCACCCAGACCATGTCGCCGAACGTCAGGTGCACGTCGTCGAACAGATATGCGATGAACCGCTGGGGCCGCGGCGCCGGTGGCTTCTCTCCCGGCGCGGCGGGGGCAGGCGGCGTCTGGCCTTGGGCGGCGGCGCGTCCTCCGCTGGTTTCCACGGAGAACGTGGAGATGGCCTGTCGCTTTCCACTGTCGAAGAGTTGAAAGTCCTCCTTGTGCAAGCCGCCAACCTCGTGCCCCTTGCTGTCACGGACCACCACCGGCACGAGCACCAAGTTCACCCGCTCCCTGAATGTCGGAGTCAATTCCCGGGTGGTCACCTCGGAGCTGTCTTGGCCCGCGGCAGGGCCGGCCGATTGCGCCGCAAGTGCGGAGAAAACAGCCAGCAACGGGAACAGCAGGCACCATCGAACCTGCATCACACCTCCAAACAACTACCCGGCGTTCCGGCCCGCCGATTTCGACACGAGCATCAGTACACCAGCGACTTTCCAAGATTCCATTTTGGACTCCCGCATCGGAATCATCATACATCTAACCGCCCGCTAGCAGCCTGTCGCAGAGAGATCATTAGTACGAATTCGACGAGTGAAATCTGAGTACTTGCATTGAATGGGGCGCGCGTTGGCGGAGCAGGCATTGACGTAGCGGCGCAGTTTACGGGCCAGATCCGGGACCGAAGTGAAGACACCGCGCGCCGGTGCCAGCTTTCAGCTACCAGCTTTCAGATTCCAGGGACCAGCTTGCAGCTCCCGGGTTTCAGCGTTTCGGGCGGCTGCTACAATGAACCCATCCACATGAAGTCATTTCTTCTGCTACCGCTAGCTGTGCTGTGCGCCGGCGCAGCAGCGCAGGGCACCCAGGCGCCAGCCAAGAAGGCCGTGCCCGCGGCCAAGAGCGCCGCGGCGGCAACACCAGCGGCGGCCAGACCGCCGACCGCGAAGCCCGCAGCGGGCCTCAAATCGGCTCTGGACAAGGCGACGCTGGAAGCCTACCTGCGCCATCTGTTCGTGTGGGGAGGGAAAGTCAACGTCCAGATCTCCGATCCGAAGCCCTCCGAGCTGGCAGGCTTCCTGGAGGTGAACGTTCACGCCTGGAGGGACGATGCCAGCCAAGACGAGAAGTTCCTGATCTCCCGGGACGGCCGGAAGATCATGAGAGCGACCGTCTTCGATGTAGACGAGAACCCGTTCCGGCCAGAGCTGGCACAGCTCAAGACGCAATTCCAGCCGAGCTTTGGCACTCCGGGCGCGCCGGTGGTGCTGGTGCTGTTCACGGACTTCGAGTGCCCGTTCTGCCGCGAGGAGGCCAACATGCTGCGGCAGAACCTGCTGAGCGCGTACCCCACGCAGGTCCGGGTCTACTTCCAGGACTATCCGCTGGCGCAGATCCACCCCTGGGCGCTGGCGGCAGCGCTGGCCGGGCGGTGCGTGTTCCGGCAGAACGCGGCGGCGTTCTGGGACTATCACGACTGGGTGTACGAGCAGCAGGCGCAGATCAAAGCTGAGAGCTTCCGCTCCAGGCTGCTGGAGTGGGCCAAGGGCAAACCGATCGACGCCGTCCAACTGGCGCGCTGCCTGGACACGCGAGCGACGCAGACCGAGGTTGAGCGGAGCGTTGCCCAGGGGCAGGCATTGCAGGTGCGCTCGACCCCCACGATGTTCGTCAACGGGCGGCGGCTGGAGGGGCGGACGGCGTGGCCGCCCTTGCGCGACATAATCGACTACGAAATCGAGTACCAGAAGACGGCGCGGAACGCCGGCGAAGATTGCGGCTGCGAAGTGAAGCTGCCCTAGCCCGGATGTTTCACCAGCGATCTGCTGCGGCGCGCGATGGGACTGCATCTACTCAAGTTGCGCTCGGCCGACGGTGGTGGGGGTCGATCATGATCGACCCCTGCTCGCCGTCCAGCCACTTGTTTGCGCGCGGCAGGCTGTCCGTTTGCGGCTGCCAGAGAGCGGCAAAGCCCACGCCCCAACGCGGCGCTGGCCGGTCTGGTCTATTTGGTGTGAGAACTCCCATGCGAACTCTGCGTTTCCTTGCACTGAGCTGTTTCCTCGGCTGCGTTGCCAGCGCGGCCGAGCTGCCGCATTGCATACAGAATGCGTCCGCCCGCCCGGGTCTGTCTCTGGCCGGTCCCTGGCAGACCATCCTCGATCCGTATGAGTCCGGCTACTATGACTACCGTCATCAGCCGCGGCCGGACGGCGGTTTCGGCGTCAATCAAAAACCCAAGTCCGCCGGCGAGCTGATCGAATACGACTTCGATACCGCCCCGCGCCTGCTGGTTCCCGGAGACTGGAACACCCAGCGCCCGGAACTGCTGCTTTACGAGGGCACGATCTGGTACAAACGCGACTTCGACTACGCGCGCAAGCCCGGCCGGCGCGTGTTCGTCTGGTTCGGCGCGGCCAACTACAACGCCATCGTGTTCTTCAATGGGATCAAGCTGGGAGAGCACACCGGCGGCTTCACGCCCTTTCAGTTCGAACTCACCAGCCTGCTGCGCGACCAGGGCAATTACCTGATCGTCAAAGTCGACAACCAGCGCCGGCCCGAGGCGGTGCCCACGCTGGTGACCGATTGGTGGAACTATGGCGGCCTGACCCGTGACGTGCGGCTCATCGACGTTCCGGAGACGTTTGTCGAGGACTACTCGCTGCAGCTCGAAAAGGGGTCTCAAACGCGCGTCTCGGGCTGGGTGCGGCTGAACGGGCCGCAGCCGCGCCAGACGGTGGCGGTCCGCGTGCCGGAAGCCGGCATCTCGCAGACAGTGACCACCGACGAAAGCGGCTATGCTCCGATCGTTTTCGACGCCCGGCTGAACCTGTGGTCGCCCGAGGCCCCCAAGCTGTACGAGGTGCTGATCGAAGCGGGCGCCGACCGCGTGGCGGACCAGGTCGGCTTCCGTTCCATCCAGGCTTCCGGCCAGAGGTTGCTGCTCAACGGCCGGCCGCTGCACCTGCGCGGGGTTTCCATTCACGCCGAAGCGGCCTTCCGCGCGGGACGGGTGTTCTCCGAGGCGGAGGCGCGCACGCTGCTGCGCTGGGCCAAGGAGCTGAACTGCAACTTCGTCCGCCTGGCCCACTATCCGCACGATGAGAGCATGACCCGCCTGGCCGACCAGATGGGCCTGCTGGTCTGGTCCGAGATCCCGGTCTACTGGACCATCCAGTGGGAGAATCCGGAGACCTACCAGAATGCCGAGCGCCAGCTCGCCGAGATGATCGCGCGCGATAAGAACCGCGCCGCGGTGATCCTGTGGTCCGTGGCCAATGAAACCCCGCGCGGCGACGCCCGCCTCAAGTTCGTCGGAGCGCTGGCCGAGCGCGCCCGCGAGCTGGACCCCACCCGTCTCATCACGGCCGCCCTGGAGACCCACTACATCGACCCGCACACCATTGCGCTCGATGATCCGCTGGGGAAATACCTCGACGTCATCGCCTGCAACGAATACGTCGGCTGGTACGACGGCCCACCCTCCAAGCTCGACGGCATTCAATGGAGAACCGAGTTCGACAAGCCCTTCATCATCAGCGAATTCGGCGCCGACGCCCAGGCGGGCCGCCACGGCGGTGAAGACGTCATCTGGACCGAGGAGTTCCAAGCAGACGTTTACCGGCGCCAGATAGCCATGTTCCGGCGGATACCGTTTCTAAGCGGAACCGTCGCCTGGATTCTGATGGACTTTCGCTCGCCGCGCCGCCCGCTGGGCGGGATCCAGGACTACTGGAACCGAAAAGGGCTCTACTCCGACCGCGGGCGACGCAAGCGGGCGTCCTACGTGCTCGCCGACTACTACCAGTCGCTCGCCGCGCCCACGCCCAGATGACCTGCGCCTGGCGCGGCACCTCGCTTCGAACGGTGGGAGAAGATCGGGCTAACGTTCCGGCGGGCGGAGCCGATGGAGTGAGGTGGGAGCGTAATCGGCCGAATGCCCGCCTGGAAACTACCGCCGCTGATACTGCATCCGTTTGCGAACTCCTCCAGCGCAGGCAAGCTGGTAGAGGCCTCGCGCGCGACTCTGGCACTGAGCGGGCTGATACCGGCTGAGCCCGGCGCGGCGGGCCAACTGGAAGAGCGCCTGCTGGCGGGCCGCTACTGCGAGCTGGCGATGCTGTTCTACCTGGGCAAGGACCTGGAGCGCTGGCTGACGCAGTGCCTGGAGTTTGCCGAGGGGACGCCGGCGCTGCGGGACCGCAGCCTGCGGAGCGAGAGCTTCGCGGCGCTGCTGGTGGAGGATCCGCCGGAGGAAGTGAAGGCCAAGCTGACCGCCTGGGGCGTCAACGAGTACAGAACGATTTTCGCGCGTGCGCTGGGGCTGCACGCGGTATTCGCCTCGCCGCCCTCGCGCGACCTGCTGGCGCTGGACTTCATCCGCCACTACCACCACTTTGCCGACTATGCCTTCGCCTGCCGGCAGCGGCTGTTCTCTGCCCCGCGAATCAGCTCCTCGGAGTTCCAGTTCGACCTGTACGCCTCGAGCGAGTACGCGCGGATGCTGGAGGAGGAGTGGGGGACGGAGTAGGCCGCGGACAGCTGCCAGCTTCCAGCTTTCAGCTACCATCTTTCAGCCACCAGCTTCCAGCTACCAGCTTTCAGCGATCAGCGGGGAGTGGGCACGCCTCCGGCGCGAGCCGTCGGCTGAAGCCGACGCTGCAAGCTGAAGCTCGCGCCACGACAAGAGCCACGCCGGCTCATCGACGGATCGTGGAAGGGGCGTCAGGCGAGGGGGCCGGACCGCGGGCATTATAATTCGTAAATGCCCTTCTCCCGAATCGTATTGGTGCGGCAGCACTTTCCGGACCACAGCCTCCGAGACATCCCGGGCGAGGCGCGGCGCGAGCTGGCCGGGGCGGGTTTCGCGGCCCGGCTGAGGCCGGGTGCGCGCGTCGCCATCGGCGTCGGCAGCCGCGGGATCGCCAACATTGCCGCTATCGTGCGCGCGGTGGTTGACTTCTGGAAGGATGCGGGGATGGAGCCGTTCATATTTCCGGCCATGGGCAGCCATGGCGCGGCGACGGCCGAGGGGCAAGCGGACGTCCTGGCGCACTACGGCATCGACCAAGCCAGGATGGGATGCCCGGTGATCAGCTCGCTCGAGGTGGTTTCACTGGGGCGGACGCCCGAAGGCATCGACACCGTCATGGATCGGCACGCTTACTCGAGCGATGGCGTGATGCTGGTGGGGCGGGTGAAGTGGCACACGAACTTCGAGGGCCAGATCGAGAGCGGCCTGTTCAAGATGATGGCGATCGGCCTGGGGAAGTTCGCCGGAGCGCAGCGCTACCACACGTACGGGTACCGGATGGGCTTGGAGCGGGTAATCCGCAGCGTGGGGCGGGAGGTGCTCAGGTCCGGCAAGATTCTGGGTGGCCTGGCGATCCTGGAGGACGCCAACCACAACACCGCCAAACTCGAAGCCGTGCCGGTGGAGACCATGGAGCGGCGGGAGGAGGATCTGCTCGAGCTTGCGAAGTCGTGGAGGGGGCGGATTCCCGTCCGGAAGCTGGACATCCTGGTGGTGGACGAGATCGGGAAGGACATCAGCGGCACGGGGCTGGACACGAAGGTGATCAACCGGTCCATTCAATGCCACTACAATCCCTGGCCGGATCTGCCGGTGATCCACCGGATCTTCGTCCGGGACCTGAGCGAGGCGACGTACAACAACGGGATTGGGATCGGGATGGCGGACGTGGTGACGGACCGGCTGGTGAACCGCGTGGACTGGGAGGCGACCAACGTCAACTCGCTGACAGCCTCGACACCCACGGCAATCCGCACGCCGATTCACTTCCCTACCGACCGGGAGTGCCTGGAGAAGATCGCCACGACCGTGGGGCGCATCGAGCAGGCCGAGGTGACCCTGGGCTGGATCCGGAACACGATGGAGCTGAGCCTGCTGGCGTTCTCGGAGAGCCTGCAGGACGAGTTGAAGCAGAACCCGAATCTGGAGATCCTGGGCGAGCCGCGGGACTTGGAGTTCGACGGCGAGGCGAACCTGGTGAGTCCGTTGGCGGGGGCGTCGCCCGGCGTTCATTGAGGGGCAGGCTGGGCGGCTTCTTGGGGCTTCGGCTCTTAGAACGAGGGAGAGGCTCGGCGTAGGCGTAGTCCTGATAGTACCAGTACCCTGTTTTGCCATGCAAGAGGCAAAATCGGTACGCTAATAGTACTTGATCAAGTGTAGTCCCATAACTTAAGATAAGATTCTGGCTGCTGGTAGCACCGCAAGGCGTGGTTGACGGGCCGTGCTAGAGCGTGGCGGCACGGTACTGGCGAGGCTAGCCAGAGCCGATAGTCTTCTTCAAACGCGTAGGAAATACCTTCCGAAGCGGGCGGGGACCTCAGGTCGTTGCCCGCTTCGGTCTGTCTTAGCCCGAATTCCTCACCAACAACGTGCCGCGCCCTGTGCTAGCGCCATGCTCGGGTCGTGGTAAGGAATCGGGGCTAAGACCCTGGGCCGACCCCAAGAGATCTCAAACAAGCGCGAGCGGCCTGAGTTGCCAAAGGCGACCGAGCGCAACAGAGCGGCGGCGGACGGTGCGCCCGTGTGGCGCAGCAGTGTCGACCGCCTCTTGCTCCGTCCCTGTCAAGGTGGTTACAACACTAGCAGTTGTCCGTTCTCCAGCGGCGCGTTTAGCCAGCCGCGGTGGTCAGAACGGATTGAATCTTGCTGAAGATCGTGCTGATGCTATGGGAGATGTTGGGCATCAGCGCTCCGGCGGCGACAGCAACGAAGCCGGCCATAAGCGCGTACTCAACAAGATCCTGCCCGCGATCATCCTTCAAGAAAGCCCATTTCCAGATCAACTTAAGACACTTCATTCGGTCTCCTTCTCGCGCCCAGCGTACGTGACAACTCAACAGTAACCGGGTTCTGGGAAAGCAGGAATCAGCGGAAGGACCCAGTTGGGTGAGTAAGAGGCCTCAGGATGGAGCGACAGTTACACCTAGGCGCTTAAGAGGGCCGCATCCACCGAAGTTGCGCTCGGCCGGCGTCTTGGTTCTGCTGCGGACCTCCGGGGGGCGGCCACGAGCGCGCCGTGCGGCATTGCTGGATGGATCTGCGGTGCTCTCGTGCCGCCTGGGGACGGTCGTGGTGCGCTAGCCGGACGCAGTGGTTAGCACGGACTGGATCTTGCTGAAAATCGTGCTGATGCTGGCGGAGATGTTGGGCATCAGCGCTCCGGCGGCGACAGCTACGAAGCCAGCCATGAGCGCGTATTCGACCAGATCCTGCCCGTGATCATTCTTCAGGAAAGCCCATTCCCCGAGCAACTTAAGACACTTCATTCGGTCTCCCTCTCGCGCCCAGCGTAAGTGGCAACTCAACAGTAACCCGGTCCTGGTAAAGCTGGAATCAGCGGAAGGACCCAGTTGGGTGCGCAAGGAGACGCACAGCGGGCGGCAACCACACCTAGCGCTAGCCGGGCTGGAGCTGCCCGGTCAGGCGGGCGTGAGGATGCCCAGGCGCGTGCCGACGCGGGTGAGGGTATCGAGCGCGCGGTCGAGCTGCTCGCGGTCGTGCGAGGCGGTCACGATGGTCCGGATGCGCGCTTTGCCCAGGGGAACGGTCGGGTAGCCGATTCCCACGGCGAAGACCCCCTCCTCGAACAGAGCGCTGGAGAACTCGTGGGCAATCCTGACTTCACCGCACAGGATGGGCGTGATGGGCGTCTGGCTCTCGCCAGTGCGGAAGCCGGCGGCGGTCAGCGCGGCCTTGAAGTAGCGCGTATTGTCCCAAAGCCGCTCGATCCGCTCGGGCTCCTGTTCGAGGATGTCGAAGGCCGCCAGACAGGAAGCAGCGACGGAGGGCGGGTGCGAGGTGGAGAACAGGAAAGGGCGCGCGCGGCGATAGAGGTACTCAATCAATTCGCGGCTGCCGCAGACGTAGCCGCCGAGCACACCGATGGCCTTAGAGAGCGTGCCGACCTGGACATGCACGCGTCCGTGGAGGCCATAGTGGTCCACGGTGCCGCGGCCGTTGCGGCCGAGCACGCCGGAGGAGTGGGCGTCGTCGATCATCATGATGGCGCCGTGGCGCTCGGCGATCTCAACCAGGGCCGGCAGCGGCGCGATGTCTCCGTCCATGGAGAAGACGCCGTCGGTGATGAGCAGCTTGCGGCCGGGCTGGGAGCCCAGGCCGGCCAGGATGCCCTCGGCGGCGGCGGCATCCTTGTGCGGGAAAACGTGGATTTTCGCCTTGGAGAGGCGGCAGCCGTCGATGATGCTGGCGTGGTTGAGCTCGTCGGAGATGATGTGGTCCTCCGGCGTGAGGATGGCGGCGACCGTGCCGGCGTTGGCGGCGAAGCCGGACTGGAAGACGACGCAAGCCTCGACCTGCTTGAAGGCGGCGATGCGGCGCTCCAGTTCCAGGTGGAGGCTCATGGTGCCGGCAATGCTGCGCACCGCGCCCGAGCCGGCGCCGTACTTTCGCGCAGCCTCGATCGCGGCCTCTACCAGCTTGGGGTGGTTAGCCAGGCCGAGGTAGTTGTTGGAAGCCAGGTTGATGACTTCGCGGTCGTCGAATCGGCACACGGCCTGGCAGGCCGTCTGGAGCTCGCGCAGAGGCTGGCAGGCGCCCGCCTGCTTCCACTGCGCGAGCTGTTCGCCAAGATAGGCCAGAGGGTCGGGCATGTTCTCGTCCGCCGACACGGCCGCGCCTCAGACGCTCATCGGAACCACGAAGGGCGCCCGGTAGTCGCGGGTAAACATTCTGGTCGCCTCGCTGTCGCCCGGACAGGTGTAGCTGAGGGCGTCGAAGTTGATGCTCCGTCCGAGGCGGTAAGAGATATTGGCCAGGTGCACAAGAGTGCACGATACGGCGCCTCCGTCGATGGGCGCGTTCAAGTCGGAGGCTTTGCCGCTGCGGAGGGCGGCGATGAAGTTCGCAAAGTTGTCGCCGCCCTTGTTCAAGGCCGGCCCGGGCTGCTGCTCCCGCCCCAGGAACGAGTAGTATCGGCTGTAGCCCTCCACGACGAGGTAGCCCTTGGAGCCGTAGAAAACGTTGCCGATGGTGCCGGAGCTGCCGCGGCCCTGGGGCGCCTCGCCGATGCCGGCCTCGGGATTCCCGCGGCCCTGCGGCGCCTCGCCGATGCCGGCCTCGTGGTTCGAGATCCAATGGCGGACCACGAACTCCATCATCTTCTTCCTGCCGCGGTCGTCGAACTCGTACAGGGCGGTCATGGTGTTGGGCGTTTCCTGATCGTCGTCGAACAGGAAGTGGCCGCCCAGGGCGGTGACCTTGGTGGGGTAGGTGACGCCCAGACCCCAGCGGGCGACATCGAGCTCGTGTATGCCCTGATTACCCAGATCGCCGTTGCCGTACTCCCAGAACCAGTGCCAGTTGTAGTGGAAGCGGTTGCGCGTGAAGGCGCCCACCGGGGCGGGACCGAGCCAGAGATCGTAATCGACGCCGGGGGGCACCGGCTCGACCGGCTTGCGGCCGATGGTATCGCGCCACTTGAAGCACAGGCCGCGAGCGAGGTAGACGTCCCCGATAAGGCCGCTGCGGATCTGCTGGACCGCTTCCTGAACGGCCACGCCGGAGCGGCTGTTGCTGCCGTCCTGGACTAGGCGGCTGTACTTGCCGGCGGCCGCCGCGATCTGACGGCACTCGAACATGTTGTGCGTGCACGGCTTCTCAACGTAAACGTGCTTGCCGGCCTGACAGGCCCAGATGGTCTGGAGGGCGTGCTGGTGGTTCGGCGTGGCTATGGAGACCGCATCGATGGACTGGTCCTCGAGCAGCTTGCGGAAATCGGTGAACGCGGCGGGGCGCTTCCCGGTGATCCGCTCGGCGTCGGCCAGGCGCTGGTTCAAGACGCTCTCATCCACGTCGCAGAGCGCGGCGATCTCGACGTTGGGCAGCCGGCAATACGCCATGACGTGGCCCTGGCCCCGTCCGCGTACGCCGACACAGGCCACGCGAACGGTGTCGTTTGGGCTGGAAAGATCGCTGGCGCCAAGAGCGGCGACAGCGCCGCTGGCGCTCAGGAGGAAGTTCCGACGGTGCATCCGTACCAATATACTCCCCGGCTCTCAGACGCGGCGCCGAGCGGCGAGGGCGCCTTCGGTCGGCCACACCCGGAGGGTGGACTTTCAGCAGGTGGTTGATTCCGGACCCCGGGGCCTGTATACTGATTTTTCGCGATGCGTCCGACCAGCACCAGCTTCTTTAGCTACCGATTCTGGTACTTTACCCGGTCCGGGTAGAGTGGGGTTGGCCGGCAACGCTTGGAATTGTTCGAACCAACCCACTCGAAAGAGTGGGTTTTTTTGTTGCCTGAAGCGCCGCAGCGGCCGGAAGACCGCGGCGGAAAAGGGGAGATGAAAACCATGATCATCTCGATGCGACTGCACGCGACTCAGGAGGAGATCGAGGGCGTGTGTGAGCGGATCCGCGAGTTCGGCTACAAGGTACACACCATCCAGGGGGAAGAGCGGGTGGTGATCGGCGCGGTGGGGGTGGGTGATGTCACCGAGTGCCTGGAGTCGCTCCAGGCCATGCCGGGAGTGGAGAACGCGGTGCGGATCTCGGCGCCGTACAAGTTCGTCAGCCTGGAGTTCCAGGCGGAGCGCAGCCGGATCAAGGTCAATGGCACGGTGGTCGGCGGCGAGGAGTTCACCGTCATGGCGGGGCCGTGCTCGGTGGAGTCCGAGCGGCAGATCATGCAGACGGCCGAGGCGGTGGCGCGAGCGGGCGGGCAGATTCTGCGAGGCGGCGCCTTCAAGCCGCGCACGTCCCCATACGATTTCCAGGGGCTGGAGATCGAGGGGCTGAAGCTGTTGCGCAAAGCCAAGCAGGCCACCGGCCTGGACGTGGTAACCGAGGTCATGAGCGACCGGGACGTGGAGTTGGTGGCCGACTACGCCGACATACTCCAGATCGGCGCGCGCAACATGCAGAACTTCGCGCTACTGAAGAGCCTGGGCCGGACCACGCGGCCGGTGCTGCTCAAGCGCGGCATGAGCTCGACGGTGAAAGAGCTGCTGATGTCGGCCGAGTACGTCGTGGCGCACGGAAACCCGAACGTGATCCTGTGCGAGCGCGGCATCCGGACGTTCGAGACCATTACGCGCAACACCTGCGATATCGGGGCCGTGGCGGTGCTGAACGAGCTGACGCACCTGCCGGTGATCGTGGACCCGAGCCACGCCACCGGCAAGCGCAGCTTGGTGCCGCCGCTGGCACGAGCGGCCGTGGCGGTGGGCGCGAACGGACTGATGGTGGAGGTGCATCCGGCGCCGGAGAAGGCCGTAAGCGACGGAGCGCAATCGCTGACCATTCCGCAGTTCGAGGCGCTGATGCGCGAGCTGAAGCCGTATCTCGAGATCTGGAGGCGGATTCGCGCGGCCGCGGCGCAGCCGCTGGCCGACGGGCGCTAGCCCGGCCTGCGATAAGATATGGAGAGAATAGCGAGCCACCCTAGCTCAGTTGGTAGAGCGGCTGATTCGTAATCAGCAGGTCGCCGGTTCGATCCCGGCGGGTGGCTCCATTCAGGGTCGGAGGAAAAACCTTTGCGGTCAACATTGGTACCCCTTTTTGCTCTTTGCGTCGCACTAGCATCCTCCGGCTGCAGCTCGCAGAAAGCGCCCCCGGCCGGGGCCGCCCGCATGCCGGCCGGAATGCCGCCGGTGCCGGTGAGCGTCGCGCAGGCGGCGCGCGAGGTGGTGCCGGTCGAGGTCCGCGCGGTGGGAACGGTCGAGCCGTACTCCACCGTTCAGATAAGGTCGCAGGTCCCGGGCGAGCTGCTCAGAGTTCGCTTCGCGGAGGGCAGCCAGATCAACAAGGGGGACCTGCTGTTCGAAATCGACCCACGCCCGTATCGCGAAGCGCTACGGCAGGCTGAAGCGGCGGTCGTGCGCGACGAGGCGCAGGTGCGGCAGGCGCAGGCCACGCTCGGCCGCGACCGCGCCCAGGCGCTCGCCACCGAGGCCGACCGGAAGAGGTATGAGGAGCTGATGAAGGAAGGCATCGCCGCGCGCGCCCAGTACGATCAGGTGCGGGCCAGCGCAGACGCCCTGCAAGAATCGATTCGCGCCGACGGGGCGGCGATCGAGAGCGCACGAGCGGCGCTCGAGAGCGACCGCGCCGCAGTGGACCGGGCCAAGCTCGATTTGAGCTACACCGAAATCGCGTCGCCCATCTCGGGCCGCGCCGGCAACCTGCTCGTGAATCCGGGCAACCTGGTGAAGGCCAACGACACGGCGCTGGTGGTCATCAACCAGATCGAGCCCATCTTTGTTTCTTTCGGCGTGCCAGAGCAACACCTGGCCGCGATTCGGGCTCGCAGCGCCGGGAGCAAGCTGCCAGTGGAGGCCCTGCCCGGCGACGCGCCGGGCAAGAGCGCGCGCGGCTACCTGGCCGTGATCGACAACAACGTGGATTCGACCACGGGCACCATCCGCTTGAAGGCCGCTTTCGACAACCATGAGCGCCGGCTGTGGCCGGGGCAATTCGTAAACGTGGTGCTGCGTCTGGAGACGGGCGCAGCGACGGTGGTCCCCTCCGAGGCGGTCCAGGCCGGCCAGCAGGGCCAGTTCGTATACGTGGTCAAGGCGGACCAGACGGTCGAGTTCCGACCGGTGGCGGCCGGCATCACCGTGGATGGCAGAACGGTCATCGAGAAAGGCGTAGCGCCGGGTGAGACCGTGGTAACCGACGGCCAACTGCGCCTGTTCCCCGGCGCGCGGATTCAGGCGGTGCCGGCCTCCAGAATCGATTCGCAGCAACTCTAAGCCCCATGCACATTTCGCGAATCTTCATCGAACGGCCGGTGATGACGGCTCTGGTCACCTTGGCGATCCTTCTGTTCGGGATCGTGGCGTTTCGGGGCCTGCCGGTGGCGGCGCTGCCGAGCGTGGATTACCCGACCATCGAGGTGGGCGCCTCGCTGCCCGGGGCGAATCCGGAGACGATGGCTTCCTCGGTGGCGACGCCGCTCGAGCGCGAGTTCTCCACCATCGCCGGGGTCAAGCAGATCAGCTCGCAGAACTCGCAGGGTGAGACGGACATCACCATCCAGTTCAACCTGGATCGCAACATCGACGCGGCGGCGCAGGACGTGCAGGCGGCGATCTCCAGCGCAGGCGGGGCGCTGCCACCAAACATGCCGCGGCCGCCGTCGTACCAAAAGGCCAACCCGGCCGAGCATCCGATCCTGTATCTCTCGCTGACGTCCGAAACGCTCCCGCTGTACACGGTGTACGAGTACGCCGACACCCTGCTGGCCCAGCGGATCTCGATGGTCGCCGGGGTGTCACGGGTGGCGGTCTACGGCGCGAAGTACGCCGTGCGCGTGCAGCTTGACCCGGACGAGCTGTCCGCGCGGGGCATCGGCATTGACGAGGTGCAGCGCGCGATCACGCAAAGCAACGTCAACCTGCCGACCGGAAAACTGTACGGGCACAAGCAAGCCTTCACCATCCAGTCGAGCGGCCAGTTGATGGACGCGGCGGCGTACCGGCCGCTGATCGTCGCCTGGCGGAACGGGATGCCGGTGCGGCTGAACCAGCTCGGCCGGGTAATCGACGGCCTGGAGAACGAGAGGGTGGCGGCGTGGTTCGGCGGCCGGGGCGTGGTTCTCGCCATCCAGCGCCAGCCCGGCAGCAACACGGTCGAGGTGGTGGAGAGCGTAAAGAAACTGCTGCCGCAGTTCCGGGCGGAGATTCCTCCGGCAATTAAGCTCGAGGTGGCCTTCGACGCGGCGGAATCGATCCGGAGTTCGATCCACGACGTGGAGTTCACCCTGCTGCTCACCGTCTGCGTGGTGGTGATGGTGATCTTCCTGTTCCTGCGGAACCTCTCGGCCACCCTGATTCCGGGCGTGGCGGTGCCGCTGTCGATCATCGGAACCTTCGCCGCGATGTACCTGCTGGGTTACAGCCTGAACAACCTCTCGCTGATGGCGCTGACGCTCTCGGTGGGCTTCGTCGTAGACGACGCCATCGTGATGCTCGAGAACATCGTGCGCTACATGGAGATGGGGAAGACGAGGATGCAGGCGGCGCGCGAGGCTTCGCGCGAGATCGGCTTCACGATCATTTCGATGACCATTTCGCTGGTGGCGGTGTTCATCCCGGTGCTGTTCATGCGGGGCATGGTGGGGCGTCTGCTGCACGAGTTCTCGGTCACGATCGCGGTCGCGATCCTGATTTCCGGATTCGTCTCGCTGAGTTTGACGCCGATGCTGGGCAGCCGCTTCCTACGGTTCAGCCGCGACAGCCGGCATGGCCGCCTGTACGGCGTACTCGAGTCGGGCTTCAAGGGCTTGGCGCGCTGGTACGACTTCACGCTGAAGCTCACACTGCGACACCAGTTCTCGACGCTGCTGGTGGCCCTGGCGATGCTCGCCGGCACGTTGTACCTATTCTTCACCATGCCCACGGGCTTCATTCCGAGCCAGGACAGCAGCTTCATGTTCGGCGTCACGATGGCCAGCCAGGACATCGCCTTCGATTCCATGGTCAAGCACCACAAGGCGGTGGCCGACATCGTGCTGAGCGATCCCAACGTGCAGAGCGGCGGCTGGTTCGTGGGGGACGGCAACCAGGGGTTTTTCTTCATTCACATGAAGCCCCGCGCCGAGCGCCCGCTGTCGGTGGATGAGACGATCGAGGAACTGCGACCGAAAGTCGCGGCCGTTCCAGGGGTGCTGACCTTCATGCAGAACCCGCCGCCGATCACCATCAGCGGCCAATACTCGACCAGCGTCTACCAGATGGTGCTGCAAGGCGCGAGCCTCAAGGATATCTACGCCTGGACGCCGCGCGTGGTGCAGAAGATGCGCACGTTGCCGGGGTTCGTGGACGTCAACAGCGACCTGCAGATCTCGAGCCCGCAGGTGATGGCCGACATCAATCGCGACCGCGCCCTCTCGCTGGGCGTCACGCCGGGGCAGATCCAGGACGCGCTGTTCAGCGCCTTCGGCAACCGGCAAGTCTCGACCATCTTCAGGCCGGCCAACGAGTACGCGGTGATCATGGAGGTCGAGCCGCAATACCAGCGCACCCCGGAGGCGCTGTCGAAGCTGTACGTGCGTTCATCGGGTGGCGCGCTGGTGCCGCTGGATTCGCTGGTGAACGTCTCCCGCAGCGTCGGTCCGCTCACGGTCAACCATTTCGGGCAGCTTCCGGCCATCACGGTCTCGTTCAACCTGCGGCCCGGCTTTTCGCTCGGCGAGGCGGCCGCGCGGGTGAACGAAGCCGTTCGCGAGCTGCGGATGCCGGCGACGATCGGAGTGGGCTTCCAGGGCACGGTGAAGGAATTCCAGGAGTCGTTCCTGGGCTTGTCGGTGCTGCTCATCGTGGCAGTCCTGGTGATCTACATCGTGCTGGGCGTCCTGTACGAGAGCTTCATCCACCCGATCACGATTCTCTCGGGCCTGCCCTCGGCGGTGTTCGGAGCCCTGCTCACGCTGGCGCTGTTCCACAGGGACCTGAACCTGTACGGGTTCGTCGGCCTGATCATGCTGTTCGGCGTGGTGAAGAAGAACGCGATCATGATGATCGACTTCGCGCTGGCGGCGCAGCGAGTGCAGGGCAAGCCGCCGCTGGAGGCCATCTATCAGGGGTGCACGCTGCGCTTCCGGCCGATCATGATGACGACGATGGCAGGCCTGTTCGGCACGCTGCCCATCGCGCTGGGCTACGGAGAAGGCGGCGACGCGCGCCAGCCGCTGGGCCTGGCGGTGGTCGGAGGCCTAGTGGTCTCGCAGTTCCTGACGCTCTACATCACGCCGGTGATCTACCTCTACATGGAACGGCTGCAAGGGTGGCTGCGGGGGCGGCGGGGGGCGGCGGGCGACATGCGGCCGCTGGTCGAGGCGTAACCCGGATTTGTCACTAGCAACCTGGTGCGGGGCGGGAAACTGGGCAAAGAACGTCGGCTGTCCGGCTACGGATGCCAAACGACGGCAAAGCCGACGCTGCAGGCTGTCCGTTTGCGGATGCCAAAGAACGGCAAAGCCCGCGCCACAACCGGCAAAGAACGTCGGCTGAAGCCGACGCTGCAGGCTGCGCCACAATTCGTCCAGTTCGACTTCCCTGCCCGTCCCGGCTCCCAGCGGTTTACAGCGCGGCTTCGCCCCGGTCGCCGTTACGGATGCGGACTGCTTCGGCGATTTCGGAGACGAATATCTTGCCGTCGCCGATGCTGCCGGTACGCGCGGCGCCGATGAGGGTCTGGATGACCTCGTCCTTGCGATCCGCGGAAATCACCATTTCCAGCTTGACCTTGGGGAGCAGGTCAACATCGTACTCCCGGCCGCGGTATACCTCCTTGTGACCCTTCTGGCGGCCATGACCGCGTACTTCGGCAACGGTGATGCCATCGATGTTAATGGCTCTCAGGGCCTCGCGGACGCTTTCGAGCTTGAACGGTTGGATGATCG
>JBEKLJ010000027.1:0-22455 GCA_050010255.1 Bryobacteraceae bacterium | reverse complement strand
CCAATCAGCAGCCGGTGATGCTCGCTCATCCGGTTCCCTTGCAGGGAAGCGGCGATTTGCGGGATCTTCTCCCGCGCCCGTCTTTGCGCGAACTGGGCCATCTGTTCCGGCGTCGCCTTGCCTTCCAAAAGCGCTTCCAGCATCAGTTGTCCGGACACCCCAAACAGGTTGGACAAGACGCTGCCCAGCTTCACGTTGGCGTCTTCCAGTACCTTGGCAATGCGGTTCTTCTCGCTGGTGGCCATGCCCAGCACCTTCCGGCGCCGCCGCGTCAGGTCCCGCAACTCCCGGATGGCGCGCGGTGGAATGAAACTGCTCCGCACCATGCCGTGACGGAACAGATGGGCCAGCCACCAACTATCCTGCTTGTCGGTCTTGTGCCCTTTGCGGCCCTTCACATCCTCGGCATTCGCCACATAGACTTTCAGCCGGTCTTCCAAGACGTTAAAGATGGGCTTCCAGTAAGAACCGGTGCTCTCCATCAGCACGTGGGTGCAGCCGGCTGCCAGCAGCCACTCCTTCATCCGCTCCAAATCGGCGGTGAACGTTCCGTAGGTCCCGTATTCCACGCGGGGTTCGGCGGCCGCTTCCCCCGTCATCAAGCACACCGCTACCACGCTCTTGCCCACGTCAATCCCCGCACAGCGCTCCAGAATCGCCGCGATCATACTCGCCTCTCTTCCCGCCGGAGAGGACCTGACGGATAGCTTCAGACCTTGTTCCACGGGCGGCGTGCCGCACCAATCGGGGGTTCCTCCACGTCAGATCTGCCAGTTTCGTTTGCGGGGAGTCGCCTCCACCAATACCCAATCGGGCAGCCCCTCCGGCAGCTTCGATCCTACCTCCGCCGAAAAGCCCCGGCGAGCGCATTTTCATTACCGGGGGTGACTACCATCAGCCATGAGTGTTTCGTTTTGTAAATTCACATTCACGGCCCGGCGCCCCCCCGACTCTCCGCCGGCCCTGTCTGAATTAAGGATACACCCCCGAAGCAAACGGCCTGTCTTCCCGGAGGGGCGGGGTGCGTGACATCACATGAGGCAGAAGGTGGGGTGGGCGGAGCCTAGCGCGTTCATCGTTCTCTATCCACCCGAATCGCTCGGAACTGTCTGAATAGTGGGGAGTTGGGCTTCACCAAAGGGCCACGGTGACGGTATGCGCGTGTTCGAGCCAACTGCGTTAGCCGTGCCCGATTGCTGGAGCCGGAGCACCTTGGAGTGTTTCACACTTAAGTCGCCAGTACTCTCCGCGTGAGCCGCGTTACTCTCTACCGGGCGTCGGCAGGAACAATTATGTGATAACATCACTAGGTTGGTTTCCAGTTTATGCCAGACATGAATCGGTGGGAGAAGCTCAAGCCCTTGGGTGAGGGCGGACAAGGGCAAGTGTTTCTGGTGAGGACTCCCACCCGAAGAACAGCGCGAGACCAGGCAAAGGCGCAAATATACCCCTGTATAGCAAACATTGGAGCCCACCAAGGTGCGTCCTCCGATAGCATCGTTCAAAGCCTGCTAGAAGCTATCACGGAATACAGCAGGCCGGACTCCCCAAATGAACTCGGAGCCTTGAAGCAATTCAAAATAGCAACCGACGACAAGGGGAAAGAAGCGGAGGCCGTCGGAAGGCTGCAAGCAGAGATTGAGGTCCTTCAGCGAACTAGTCATCCAGCAGTACTGAGGCTGTTAGACGCAAACGTCGATGAGCGGTTCATCGTGACGGAATTCCATCCGGGCGGAACGCTAGATAAACACTTGGCTCGCTATAAAGGGAAGGCACTGGAGGCCTTAGCGGCGCTCAGGCCGCTCGTTGAGGCCCTAGCAGCTATCCACCATCAGCACGGTGCGATTCACCGAGATATAAAAACAGAGAACATATTTGTAGCAACCGACGGGCGCCTCGTACTCGGAGACTTCGGCGTAGTATTCTTCACGGATGGCCAACGCCTAACCAAGACCTACGAAAGGGTCGGAAGCCACTTCTGGATGGCACCCTGGGCATACAAAAACGAACGACTAGCAATTGAGCAGATAAATCCGTCCCTTGATATCTTCCCTCTTGTGAAGGTCCTCTGGTCGATGATCTCTGGCCGTAATGGCTTTCCATATTGGGAATGGGAGCACGACGAGAACAACTTGGAAGCGATGTTTCCGGACAGTCCGATGGTAGCTCTCATCAACCGCCACGTTATCTCCAAATGCGTCGTGCGGGAGGAAAAGGATTGCACTGCATTCGCGCCTGTTCTACTGCGGGAGATCGATGCGTTGATTGAACGAGGGAAACGTGTGGCCCAGAGAATGGACGGGGAAACCACGTGGCCTTGCCGTATCTGTGGGAAAGGGACGCACCGTCCTGCAGTATCGCCAGCAGGTGTCAATTACGGGCCGCTGCTGATGCTGGCGCAGCGTCCTGGAGGTGCTGTTAGTGATCGCCAACCTTTTTCCATTTGCGTGTGCGATCACTGTGGTCACGCCGAATTGTTCAAAGCCTACGGCGGATAGTACAACACAGCCTCCGTTTACTGTACTATCGTCCGGCCCACCGTGTCTGCCGTAGATGGCGACTGCGTAGCTCGCGGCAGACGGCGGCCCATGGTTGCGGCGGCGGCCGAGGCGCGGCCATTTGCGGTAAAGAGTCGTCCGTCAGGCGCCTGGGAGGCGGCAATGTGGGGGGCGGCCAAACGTTGTTTGGCGCCGGAGGCCGCGCAAGCGGCGCGTCAGGAGCGCGGCGAGTCCGGATGCTTCACCAGCAATCTGCCGCGGCGCGCGATAGCAGCCTGTCGTGCGAGTGGGCGGTCACAAAAACCGGGGACAGACAGCCACTTTTCGCGTGTGCGGGTCCGTTGTCTTCAGCGAACTTGGGGCGCGAAAAGTGGTAGTCTGGCCCCGGTTTTTGTCAGCGCTGATGCTAGCCACGTGGCTGGGTCCATTGATCGCGCCTAACAAGGCGCCGCAGCCGACCAGCCGTGCGCGGCTCGCGGCGGAGCGCCTAATCGCTAGAGGAACCTCGCGGTGATCACATAGCTGTTGCGAAATCCCCATCCCGTCAGCTAGGGGCTGGTGCGAAAGGCTGTCCCAACAGGTACTGCCAAGCGCAATCTCTGGCGATGGATCGGGTCTTGGCTACAGACAACTTAGCCGTGGTGTCTGCTAGTGGATCAGAACGAAATCGCCGGGCACGATAGTGGTGCCGGGGATGACCGTCGCCCCCATATCCATCCAGACGTTAACGGTCGGTAGCAGCGCTCGATCGTTCGACTCCAGTACCATTTCATAATAGAAGCCCATCTGAAAAGGCTGGCCTGGGCCGACGGAGTTGGCGTTGTGCGTCACGAAATTCGGGTCGAGCGTCTGGGTGAGCGGTCCTGGCGGAGTTTCCGTCTTGGCCATGGCTACACCCCCCTGATAGACGGTGACGCGGAAGGTCTGGGGTTTCTTGGAGTCGTTGACCACCGCCCAGTCCACAGAAACGGCGTTCTGTGGCAGCAGGAAAAGACCGCTCGAAAGCTCGTAGCGGAAGCTGGTGGTGGCCGGTTTGGGTGCTTTCTTTGTCGGCATTGGACGGGTTCCTCCTTGGGATGAGCAGGTAGCCTGCTCCCGGAGGTCAGGATAGCGCAGGGGAAACGGCAGCACAAGCAGGGACTATTGTGACGTAGTTGAGGACGCGATCGTTTTGTGCCGTTTTCCTCGCGCGCCGAGAATGACAGGCAACGGCGAGACGTGCGTAGCGGCGCATCTCGACGAGGGTAACACAACGAGCGCATAGTCTTGCGAGCCGATTCCTGTCGCGAAATCTCCTTCCCACCAGCAAACGCCCAGGAAGTCCGCTTCGCGGAAGTCTGGAGTCGCGGCCTAGCCGGCGGACGCATCAGTCCCGTCAGACGCCGTTCCATTATCGCGGCGGCGGACTGGAGACGGCCGCTTGCGGCGGGGAGTCGTCCGCCGGGCGCCGGGGATGCAGCAAGCTGGGGGCCGGGGAGTTGCCCGAGTGGGGTTAGGTCAGGTTAGGTCGCTTGCCGTGCCAGGCCGTGCTCGATTTCAGACATGTCGTCCGCGCTGAGTTTAAGCTCGGCGGCACCGGCGATGCCGCCGGCTTGGCGGGCGCTGCGGAGGCCGACGATCGCCCCGGTAACAGCGGGATGCCGCAAGGTCCACGCGATGGCCACCGAACCGGGCGTCGCGTTGTGGCGCTGGCCGATGGCGCGCAGAGTTTCGACCAGGCGCAGATTGCGGGAGAGCAGTGGTTCCTGGAAGTTCCGGCTGTGCTTCCGCCAGTCGTCTTCGGGGAATTTCGCGATCCGTTCCCGCGTCATGGCGCCGCTCAGCAGTCCGGAGGCCATGGGGGAGTAGACAATGACCCCGATCCGGCGCTCCAAAGCGAATGGAAGAATCGAGGCCTCGATCCCGGTCGCCAGAAGGGAATATGGCGGCTGCAGCGAAGCGATGGGAGCCACATTCAGGGCGCGCTCGATTTGCGGCGCATCGAAGTTCGAGAGCCCGATGTGACGGATCTTCCCTTCGGCCTGGAGTTTCGCCAGCGCGCCGACCGCCTCCTCGATCGATCCGGGCGAGGCACTCTCCGGGCCGCCCTTCCAGGCCGGCCAATGGATTTGATAGAGGTCGATGGCGCCGACTCCCAGCCGCTTCAGACTGGCCTCGGCTTCCCGCCGAATGGAGGCGGCTTGCAGGTTGTGCAAGATTTTTCCGGATTCATCCCACACCAGGCTGCACTTGGTGAAGACATAGGGCCGGCTGCGAAGCCCCTGGAGGGCCCGGCCGACCACGGTCTCCGACCGACCCAGCCCGTAGACGGCGGCGGTATCGATCCAATTCATGCCGCGGTCCAGGCCGGCGTGGATCGCGGCAATGGATTCCTTGTCGTCCTGCGCACCCCAGCCGAATTCCCACTCTCCTCCGCCGATCGCCCACGCTCCAATCCCAATCGGCGAAATCTTCAAGTCACTCTGTCCCAGCGTTCGTAACGTCATTTTCGCGTCTCCTCAGTTAAGTGTGGATTACCCCGCATCGCCGGAACAGGGTGGCAGGAGCTGATCTTATCGAAAAGGCAGGCTCACAGCCCAATGCCATTTAGTTTTCTGCGGACTTCCGCAAATGACACATTCTATTGACGAATTGTCTTCATTCAGTTGTCGGCTCGTCCCGCCCGCCGTCGGCTGAAGCCGACGCTGCACGCTGAAGACGTGCGCCACAAAAGCTCCCGGACCCTGCATCTCACTCAAAACAAGGAGATGCCGAAAACTAAATGACATTGGGCTCACAGCCCCCCATAGAACCGTCCGAATGCGTGGGCAAGCATCAGCGACATGATCAGGATGCCCGCCCCGAGGACGAGCACGTGCTGGGTCTTGCGCAGATTGAAGCTGCCGACACGACAGACGAGCAGGTAGCCGACGGCAAGGTTGAAGAAGCCCCATAGGACATTGACCATCGAGGAGGACAAGCCTACCCCGGGTGGTGATGCGAAGGGGCTCTGGAAGGCATGCCCCGAGATTCCATTGACGAGATGGGGCAGGGTGTTCGCGAGGAACGCGCCCCCGAAGAAGTACGCCACATAGTGGTACCAGCGCATTGTTGCTCCCTTCTGGCTGCCAAACCAATGCTAGCAGGTCTCAGCAGTCCCCCCCAATGCGAAAAACCCTCAGCTATCAGCTTCCAGCTATCAGCTATCAGCCTCCGTGGATCAGTCCCAGCTCTTCACTTGCGGCCAGAATTCTTTCAGGGGCCACTTCAATCCGCGGCAGTAGAAGACGTCGAAGTGCTCGTAGGGCATGGAGTAGGGGTGAGAGACGGTGGCGACGTTCTGCACGCTGGCATACAAGCGCTCCAGGTTCCGCTGGCGCCCCGCCATCACGATGACGCTTTCGCCGGTGTAGTTGCGCGGTCCCCAGAGGAAGTAAGTCTGGTGCCCGCTGATGGCGGGGGGCAGGCCGTGTTTCGGACCGAACAAGTCGATGGCGCCGGCCTGCCCGTAGTTCTGGGTGAAGATCGCGGTCCTGGCGCGAATCTCGGGCGGCAGACTGTTGTATGCGCGGGCGACGGTGGCCACCATCTCCTCCCAGCCGAACTGGTCGGCGAAAAGCTGCGGCAGCGGGCCCAGTTTGTGAGTCTCGATCCTGGGCGGCTGGAGATGGAGCGCTTGCGTGTATCGGATGTACGCTTCGGGCGGCAGAACCGGAAGCGCGAGCGGCGCGAGCACGGCAGTCATGGCGAGCATCAGGGTAGGATAGGCGAGCTTCAACCATCCGAGCCGCGGCCGGGCCAGCCAGCGCTCCCACATCACGCCGCCGGCGGCGAACAGAAGCGGAAAGGCGGGATAGAGGTAGTAGACCCGCGGGCTCAGCCTTAAGATGACAGCGGCCGTGAAAAGCCAGGCCCAGCCCAAGGCGCGAAACGGCTTCCCCAGTTCCGAGAAGAAGAAAAACCAGAGGCCGGCCAGCCAGATGGGCAGAGCCAGGGGATGCATGGTCAGGATCTCCTGGGCGAAGAATGACAGGGGGCCGAGAGGGACGTTGCGGCCACTGCGGCGGAGATTGGCCTGCAACTCAAGGAACGGGAAGTGGTGCTGGATGTTCCACAGCAGATTCGGCAGGAAGATCAGGAACGCGATGGCGCCGGCGATCCAGAGCCAGGGACTGGCGAGCGAGCGGCGCTCCGGAGTCAGCAACACACCGAGGACGATGCCGGCGCCGAAGATCAGCATGGAGTACTTGTTCTCGAGGCCAACTCCGGCCAGGATGCCGAACCAGATCCAGAGCCTCTGGTTGCCGGTTTTGACGATGCGAATGAGCAGGTAGGCGCAACCCATCCAGAACAGCGGCTCGAACGCGTTCATGGTGAGCAGGCTGTCGGCGAGGAGGATGCCCGGCGCGGCCAGGACCGATATGGCGGCCAGGCCCTGGGCAAAGCGCTTCCCGCCGAGCTCGCGAGCGATCAGAGCGGCAAGCACAACTTCGGCCGCTCCCGCCACGGCGGGGAAGAAACGGATCGCGGCGAGCGAATCCCCGAGCAGCAAGCGCGCTTTCCAGGTGATCAGCGCGATCAGCGGCGGGTGGTCGACGTAGCCCCAATCCAGGTGCCTGCTGCACGCCATGTAGTAGAGCTCGTCAACGAAGTAGCCGTAGTGGCGGCCAGCGTAGAGGTGGATGATCAGCTTCACCGCGGCAATCGAGGCTACGATCATTGCCGCGCCGGTGAGCCAGTGCTTGGGGCCCGCGCCGGGGGCCTCAGCGGAGCTGATAACGGGTGAACTCATGCGACGATTCCCATTGTAAACATGGCGACGTTTGTCAGCTTCCAGCTTCCAGCTTTCAGCTTTCAGCAACCTTTCGCACCGTCGCGCCGGGCAGCCGCCATTTCAGTTCTCATCTCCTCCTGAGGTAGAGGGCGTATCTCGTGCCGTTGATGAGATACTCGTTCGCGAGCCGGAAAGCCTCCGCCTCCGGCGGCCGCCGGGAGGACGGCATGAGAACGACGTCGCAGCGCCGGGGGATCGACCCCAGACCAGCGGGGAGCCTCTCATGCGAGGCGTACAGCGTGGGAGCTACCAGGTCACCGACTAGCCGGAGGTAGTGGTTGCCGTTCCAGCAAACCACCGGCCGGCGTCCCGGCGCCGAATTCTCGACCAGTCGCTGAATCTCGGCGTAGGCCTGGTTCTTTACCAGATCCGCCTGTGGGCGCCAGGCGCTGGGTTGTGGATTGAGGCCGGCCAGCAAGCCGGCCACGAGGGCCACCCGCGTCAGCACCCTGGCGGCGGGCCTGTAGGAATCACTGGCCGAGAACGCGATCAAGGACCAGAGGAAAGCCTGCTCGAGCAGTGGCGCGGACATCCTGCCCGCGCCGAAGGTGACCTGCCAGGGGTCGAAGAGCACGATCAAGACATAGACGATGCCCAGCGACAGGGCACTGAATCTCCGGAAATGCGATACGAAATCCGCTGGCCCGGCCTTCGCCGCTGGCCCCGTGCGCCGCTTCTCCATGAAATGCACCGCCCCTGCCACTGCCCCCGCCGCCAGGAGATACACGGCCCGCGAGGAGACGAGCGATGCCCAGAGGCTTCCGAGCGAGACCACTATGGAGGTCACGGCTCGGTTGTCTGCCTTGTGGATCATCAGCGGCCACTCGGTCGGGAAGGACGGCAGCCGCCCCTCGTGCGCCAGCCAGCCTAGGGGAATGACCAGCAGCCACAGGATCGGGATAGCCCACAAACAGGCAAAGCTGCGGCGGTAGCTCCTCTCGGCGAATACCTCCTTCCGGTTCAAGAGCGTCAGAGAAAACAGGTAGATCCAGAATGTGTCACGACAAAGGAGAGCAACTCCGCCAATGGCCACCAGCCACCATCTCCGTGTCAGAACCAGGGCGCCTGAGTACAAGAGCAGATAGAAGAAAGCCGCCGCGGGGATTTCCTGAAAGAGGGACACGCTGAGCTCGGAGAAGAGCCGTTGCTGGGCGAAGGAGAACATGACCACAAGACTGAAAGCCAGCCCAGAGAAGGTGCGGCCGATGATCCTCAGACCCAGCAGCCCAAGAAAGAGCACAGCCACGAAGAAGTGCGCGCAGGCAATGAGATTGTAGTCCGCATAAGGCAACTTGAGCAGATAGAGAAACCAGATCTGGACCTGAAGGTAGGGCAGCCAGACCCGGTTCCCCAAGCGCGCCACGGGTTGCGACGCTTTGCTCATCCGGAGGCCTGCGTTATATGGGAAGGAAGGATCGCTCATCGCGATCGCCACTTTCCAGATCAGCAAGGCGACCGCGAGCAGGAGGACACAGCCGACGGCAAAACGCAAGGAAGGCCATGAGGCCTCGGCCCGTTCGGAAACCAGATTTGAATCGGTGCTCATGAGCTTCAAGGCAGATTTTACAGCATACACTCTAGACCGGGAGTTTCGTTTTCGACTCTTGGCCGCGGTAGGTTCTGAAGCATGCGCGTGGCCCGCCCCGTCATTCTGAATGCCGACTAGCGCCAAGCCCTTGAGCAGCGAGCCCGAGCGCGTTCGCTCCCGGCTGGTCTGGTGGAGCGCTCCCGCATCGTGCTGCTGGCGGCCGGCGACAAGTTGGAGCACCCGCACCCTGGCCGCCACCGCGGGAATCAGCCAGACCAGCGTTCGGCATATCTGGCGGGCGCATGGGCTGAAACCTTATTCAGCTATCGGCTTCCAGCTAGCAGCTTTCAGCTCCCAGCTTCCAGCTATCAGCTTCCAGCGATCGGCTTCCAGCTATCAGCCTTCAGCCGACAGCGGGCTGCGGGCGCGCCTTCGGCGAAAGCCCTCGGCAAGAGTGTCGAGGCAGCAGGCTGTCCGTTTGCGGATGCCAAAGAACGGCAAAGCCCGCGCCACATCGGGGCGACGGGCTAGCGCGAGCGGCGCGTCAGGAGCGGGCCTCGGAGACGGAAGCGACGCCCGCCGGCCCCGGAGCCCGTTCCTGGTCCTTGTACTGGAGTTGGTAAAGCTTCCAATAGATGCCGCGCTGAGCGAGCAGTTGCTGGTGCGTTCCCGCCTCCCGCAACTGGCCCTTGTGCATCACCAGAATGCGGTCCGCGCGCTGGATGGTGGAAAGCCGGTGCGCGATGACAATCGACGTGCGGCCCTCAACGAGACGAGTGAGCGCTTCGCGCACGCGCAGCTCCGTCTCGGTGTCCACGCTGGAAGTCGCCTCGTCCAGAACCAGGTAGCGCGGAGCGTGCGCCAGCGCCCGCGCAAAGCTGATGAGCTGCTTCTGCCCGGTGGAGAGGCCATCGCCGCGCTCGCGCACGGGTTCGCCGAACCCGTTGGGCAGCGACTCGACAAAATCCAGCAGGTTGACCTGCTCGGCCGCCGCCACCAGACCCTCCTGGCTGATCCACGGCGTCCCTAGCCGGATATTGGCCTCGATGGTGCCGGAGAACAGGTGGGGGTCCTGAAGCACGACGCCGAAACGCCGCCGCAGCTCGCGCGGGTCGAACTCGCGGATGTCGATGCCGCCGATGCGGATGGCCCCGCGCCCGACGTCGTAGAACCGCAGCAGAAGACTGATGAGCGTGGTCTTCCCCGCCCCGGTGTGGCCCACGGCGGCGATGGTCTCTCCCGGATCGATGCGGAAGGAGACGTCGCGCAGCACCCAGTCTTGGCCGCTGTAAGCGAACCAGACGTGCTCGAACTCGATCGCCCCCGCCTCCGGGAACGGCTTGGGCGAGGGGGGGGCGGCAATGCCGACGGGCGTATCGAGCAGGCCAAAGATCCTTTCAGCGGCCGCCATAGCCGATTGCAGGAGGTTGTACTTCTCGCTCAGGTCCTGGATGGGCCGGAAGAACCGCATCCCGTACTGGAAGAAGGCCACCAGCACGCCCAGCGTCATGGCGCCGCCGCGGATCTGGACTCCCCCATAGCCCAGCAGCGCCGCCAGCGCCAGCATGGCCAGGAACTCCACCGCCGGGAAGAACCAGCCATAGGCAATGATGGCGTCCTTGAAGGCCTCCATGTGCGTGCGGTTGATCTTCTCGAACTCCTCCGAGCTTCTCCGCTCGCGGTTGAAGAGCTGGAGGACGGCGATCCCGCTGACATGCTCCTGGATGTAGGCGTTGATGCGGGCGATGGCGACGCGGATGCGCCGGTAGCTCTGCATGGCCTGGCGCCGGAAGATAACCGTGACAAAGATGACGCCGGGCACGACCGCCATCAGCAGTCCGGTCAGCGGCGGGTTCAGCTTCAGCATCGCCAGCATCACGAAGCTGAGCGTCAGCACATCGCCGAGGATCATCACCAGGCCGGATGCCAGCAGGTCGTTGAGCGCATCCACGTCGGTGGTGACGCGGGTGAGCATCCGCCCCACGGGAGTGCGGTCGTAGTAGGAGAGGTCCAGGCGCTGGAGGTGCTTCATGAGCTCGCGCCGCAGATCGAGCATGGCTCTCTGCCCGGTCCACTGCATCAGGTAGGACATGCCGAAGTCGAGCAGGAGCGAAACGACAACCACCAGCAGGTAGAGGACCGAGATCTCGGTCAGCCCGGCCCAGGCGTTGTGCGAGAGATAGGGATCGAGAAAGAGCCGCGGGTGCGAGCGCACGGGCGCCAGATAGCGGTCCACCGCCAGCATGGTGAGCAGCGGCCCGAGCACCTGGAACACCGAGAGCACGAGCAGCAGCGCCAAAGACGCGGCCACCGCCTTCCAGTACGGCCGCAGGTAGCGCAGCAGGCGCCGCATCAGCCGGCGATCGTATGCTCTTCTGAGAACCTCCTCTTCCACTTCATCCAGGATAAGCGGTCGGGCGCTGGCACGCCAGCTTCGAGCTGCGAGCTTCCAGCTACCAGCTACCAGCTTCCAGCTTCCAGCGATCAGCTTCCAGCTACCAGAGGCGTGATAGCACCAGGTCGTAATCCGCCCGTAAGCGGGCGCGGCGCTTGTCGTAGCGCACGCTTCAGCGTGCAGCGTCGGCTTCAGCCGACGTGTGGCACAACGCTTCCCGGGCAGGTGCCCGCACTCGCCTTGCGTCGCCACGAGTGGCGACGCGGCAGGCATGAGTGCCCGTGCTACGGCGAGCGCCGGTTAGCTTGGTACAGTGAGTAGGAATGACCGGAGCGATCGTCGTCAACAAGCCCGAGGGCTGGACTTCGCACGACGCGGTGAACAAGGTCCGGCGGCTGGTGGGGACGCGCCGGGTGGGCCACCTCGGCACGCTCGACCCGATGGCCACGGGCGTACTGCCGCTGGTGGTCGGCAACGCCACCCGCCTGGCCCAGTTCTACACGCGCGCCGAGAAAGTCTACGACGCCGTCATCCGCTTCGGGTACTCCACCGACACCTGCGACCGCGACGGCATGCCCACTTCCCCGGTGGTGGAGCCGGTCATTACACGGGAGCAACTTGAGCCGCTGCTGGAGCGGTTTCGCGGTCCGATCCAGCAGACTCCGCCGCGGATCTCGGCCAAGAAGGTGGGCGGCACACCGGCCTACAAGCTCGCGCGAAGGAACATTGTGGTGGAGCTCAAGCCGGTCGAGGTGACCGTGCACTCGCTCGAACTGGTGGATGTGAGCGGAGCTGAGGCGCACATCCTGGTGCACTGCTCCGCGGGCACCTACCTGAGAGCGCTGGCCCACGATCTAGGCCAGTTGCTCGGCTGCGGCGCCTTCTTGAAGACGCTCGTGCGCACGCGCTCGGGCGACTTCACCATCGAACAGGCGCGCACCATCGAGCAGCTCGAGCAGCTCGCTCAAGAGGACCGCATGATCGAGGCGCTGATCCCGGCCTCCGAGATGCTGCCAGAGTTCCCCTCGGAGTTCGTCGATACGCTCGCGACCGCGTTCATCCGCCAGGGACGGGACTTCCGGGTCTCCCCGTTTCGCGTGCGGCCGGGCTCGCGCTACGTGAAGGCCGTGGGGCAGCACGGCGAGCTGGTTGCCATCGGCGAGTTCAAGCTGCCGAACCTGTACCACCCCATGCTGGTTTTGTAGTCGGGCATGCGTGGTGGGGTAATCAGCCGTGAATGAACGTGAATGAACGCGAATAGAAGAACCTAGACAGTCTATCCGTATCTACTTGCGTTCATTCCCGGTGGATTCCGATTCCCCCTCATCGGCGGCCGGAGGGGCGCTCGACTTCGCGCGGCGCTTCTTCGCCCAACCCTCCTTGACCACCTGCCGGGCGCGGCCGAGCGCGAGCGCGTCGGCGGGAACGGAATCCGTGACAACCGAGCCGGCGGCGACGTAAGCGCCATCGCCGATTTCGAGCGGCGCCACCAGCGTGGCGTTGCTGCCGATGAAGGCTCCGGCGCCGATGCGGGTCTCGTGCTTCTTCTCGCCGTCGTAGTTGCAGGTGATGGCGCCGGCGCCGATGTTCGCTCCCTCGCCGATCTTGGCATCGCCGAGGTAGGCCAGATGCTGCGATTTCGAGCCGGCGCCGAAATCGGTCTTCTTGAGTTCGACGAAGTTGCCGATCCGCGCGCCGGCGCCAACGCGCGCCTTCATGCGCAAGCGCGAGTACGGTCCGAGGCGCGCTCCGCGCCCGATGGTGCAGTCGTCCACCATGGTGAACGGCAGGACCTCGACCTCGCCGGCCAGCTCGGAATCGCGCACCACCGAGCAGGCGCCGATGCGGCAGTTCTCGCCGATGCGGGTCCGGCCGAGGATGCGCGCGAACGGCTCGATGATGGTGTCCGGGCCGATCTCGACGCCGGCGTCGACGGTGACCGTCTCGGGCTTCTCGATGGTCACGCCGTCGAGCATCAACTGGCGCGCCTTGCGCAGACGCAGGATGGCATCCACCTGCGCCAGCTCGACCCGGGTGTTGATGCCGAGCAGCTCGCTCGGATCCTCCACCAGGAGCGGCCGCACCGCAAGCCCCGCGCGGTGGAAGATCGCCACGATATCGGTGAGGTAGTACTCTCGCGCGGCGTTGGCCGGCTGGATCTCGCTCAGGTGGCGCCAGAGCAGATCGCCGCGGAAGCAGTAGATTCCGGAGTTGACCTCGCGGATGGCGAGCTCCTCGGGCGTGGCGGCTTTCTGCTCGACGATGGCTCGCACCGAGCCATCCGCGTCGCGGAGAATGCGACCGTAGCCGGCCGGGTCCGCAAGGACGGTCGTGATGACGGTAGCGGCGGACGGGCCGCTTTGCTGGGCCTGGATCAGCTCGCGCAGCGTGCCGGGGCTCAGCAGCGGGCAGTCGCCGTAGAGCACCACGACGTCGCCGCCGAGCGGTTCCACCCGCTCGCGGCTGATCTTGAGCGCGTGGCCGGTTCCCAACTGCTGGGACTGGAGCACGAACTGGACGCCGCGGCCGGCCAGCACCGCCTGGACCTGCTCGGCCTCGCGGCCTACAACAACGAAGATCCGCTCGGGCGGAGCCAGTGCCAGGGTGGCGCCGGCGACGTGTTCGATCAGGGGCGCACCGCCAGCCTCGTGCAGGACCTTCGCCCGCTTGGATTTCATGCGCGTGCCGAGTCCGGCCGCCAGGATCACGATCGAGATGTTGTCCATGTCCCTATCCAGCCCCCGCGCCGGCGCGCGTCTCCTGCCTGCGCCGCCTGCCCTCGGCGGCGAGCTCGAGGGCGACGGCGGCGGCGGCCCGCGGGTCGTGGCGGATCCTCTCGCCCTCCCCCACCAGGTCGCGGCCGACAATCCTCAGCCCCATGCGTCGCAGGCGTCCGATGTCGTTCTCAACCGGCTGCGCCTTCTGCCGTGCGTACCTGGCCAGCAGCGCGCCGCCGATGGGGCGCGTGTTGAGGACCACGCAGTCGAACAGATTCACGCCCGCGTGGTCCAGGATGGCGGCCATGTGGTCGGCGGCGGTGAAGTTCATCGTCTCGCCGGGCTGCCACATCAAGTTCATGAAGCAAGCCTTCACGGCCGGCGCCCTGGCGATCGCCGTGGAAATGCCCTGGACCAGCACATTGGGAATCACGCTGGTGAACAGTGAGCCCGGGCCGAGCGTGATCAGGTCCGCGTCGGCTAGGGCGCGCAACGTATCCGCGAGCGGCCGGCAGCCGCGCGGATCGAGCGAGATCCTGCGGATTCGCGAGCGCGACTTGCTGATCCTGGTCTCGCCCTTCACGCGCCTGCCGTCCTCCAGCTCGGCCTCCAACACGACGTTCGTCTCGGTGGAGGGGTAGATACGGCCGGCGATGGCGAGCACCTCCGAGCAGACCTTCACGGCCTGCGCGAAGTCCCCGGTGACGTTGGTGAGCGCGGTCAGGAACAGGTTGCCGAAGCTGTGCCCTTTCAACCCCCGCCCGCGCGCGAAGCGGTGCTGGAAGAGGCGGGCGAGCAACGCCTCGTCTTCGGAGAGCGCAACCATGCAGTTCCGGATGTCGCCCGGCGGGAGCACCTTGAAATCGCGCCGGAGCCGGCCCGAACTCCCGCCGTCGTCGGTTACAGTGACGACGGCGGTGATGTCGACCAGCGGCGGACGGCTCAAACCCGCCCCAGGGGCCCCGCCGGCAGCCGGGCGTGCGTGGGCCTTCAGGCCGTGGAGCAGCGTCGAAAGCCCCGTCCCGCCACCGATCGCCACGATGCGCAACGGTCCCAGGCGCCAGTCCGGGGGAGGCAGCTCGGGAAGAAGTGCGCTCTGTGTCATTGCCTGCCGCCCCGACAATTCAGGGGGCTAAGTAGATGCTGCTCCTTCAGGGTACAGGAGTCCGGCCAGCGGCGGAAGCCGGCCGATTCGAGCGGAGTCCGAATCGTTGCGGGCGTGTATGCGATTGCGCGGCTTTTGCGGCCCTCTGATCGCGCCTCGCCACGGTCGTGGTGAGAAAAGCGGGCTAGGACGGCTGTTCCTCGTCCTCGCTCACCGGCGCCGCCTCCAGGTCGTCGGCTTCCAGGATCTGCCGGCAATCCAAACAGCGAACGTAATAGACGCCATCGCGGCGCGCGATCACTTCCGTGCGCGCGTGCTTACACACAGGCTCCATAGGTGCGAAGTTACCCCCTATTTTAGTCAAGGCCGAACGTCTGTCAAGACCGGCTGAAGCGGTCTCGATTGGCGAGCCGGAACACCCTGTGTCCTCGGTTACAATTCGGTACAGACGCTGCACTCGCGTCTGAACGCAGTGACCTTCGGCGAGCCACAGACGATCACCGTCTCTCCGGACCTGACCGGGCTGGACGCCTCGCTCGCCTCCCTGCCCGAGCAGGCGGCGGTGTTCCTCATCTGGCCACGCCAGGGCGCCCCGTATCTGGCCCGCACCAGCCTGCTCGGCCGCCGGCTCAGACGGCTGCTGGGCGAGCGGGCGACCCCCAGCCGCTGGCTGAATCTGCGGCACGCCGCCAGCCGCGTGGAGTACTGGCTGGTGGGCTCGCGCCTGGAATCGGCGCTGCTTTGTTACCAGCAGGCGCAGCAGCGCTTCCCGGATTCGTACCTGCGGCTGCTGAAGCTGCGCATGCCGCCCTACGTGAAGCTGATGCTCGGTAACCCATTTCCGCGGACCCGCATCACGGCGCGCCTCTCAGGCGGCCGGGGCGTCTACTACGGCCCGTTCCGGGCGCGCGCGGCCGCCGAGCAGTTCGAGTCCCACTTGCTCGACCTCTTCCAGGTGCGCCGCTGCCAGGAGAACCTGGCGCCCTCGCCCGCGCACCCTGGCTGCATCTACGGGGAGATGAACAAGTGCCTGCGGCCGTGCCAGCAGGCCGTCAGCGCGGAGGAATACCGCGCCGAGGCGGGCCGCCTGGGGGCTTTTCTCGAGACCGGCGGACGCTCGCTGGTCGAGCCGCTCCGAGCCGCCCGGGACCGGCTCAGCCAGGAGCTGCGCTTCGAGGACGCCGCGCGCGCCCATCAGCAGATGGAGCGCGTCGAGGAGGTGCTGCGGCTGCGCGACGGCCTGGCGGAGGACATCGAGCGGCTGAACGGCGTGGCGGTGACCGCCTCGGCCGAGCCCGGCGCGGTCGAGCTTTGGTTCTTCCTGGCCGGCTGCTGGCAGCCCCCGATGCGATTCCGGTTCGAGGCGGTTGAGGGCCGCACCGTGTCGCTCGACCACCGCCTGCGCGAGGCGGCCGCGGCGCTCGCGCCGGCCCGCTGTCCGGCGCAGACCCGCCAGGAGCACCTGGCGCTGCTGGCGCGGTGGTACTACTCGAGCTGGCGCGACGGCGACTGGCTGCCGTTCCGCGCGCTAGCCCAGATCCCCTACCGGAAGCTCGTGAACGCCATCCATCGCGTGGCGGCGAATCGCTGAAGCCGGAGTTGCGGCAGCGAGTTCGTTACCGACCAGGAGCAAGCGGGGTCAATCGCGGCTTGCTCGGGGTCCGTCTTGCGGAACCGGAATAGCTGTTAAGCAGCACCGTTACGTTGTTGCTGCCCTGATTCGCGATCGCGAGGTCCGGCTTGCCATCCCCGTTGAAGTCCCCCACCGCCACGGACTCAGGATTTCTTCCAGCCGGGAACGGGCTGCCCGGGGCCTCCGTGAACCCGCCCTTCCCGTCGCCCAGCAGCACCGTTACGGTGTTGCTGTCATAATTTGCGATGGCGAGGTCCGGCTTGCCATCCCCGTTGAAGTTCCCCACCGCCACGGACGTAGGCCATGATCCCGCCGGGAACGGGCTGCCCGGGGCCGCCGTGAACCCGCCCCTTCCGTCGCCCAGCAGCACCGTTACGGTGCCGTTGGGGACGTGAATATTTGCGATGGCGAGGTCCGGCTTGCCATCTCCGTTGAAGTCTCCCACCGCCACGGAGTAAGGATTTCTTCCCGCCGGGAACGGGCTGCCCGGGGCCGCCGTGAACAGCGGTGTCGGGGTTGGCGTTTGGGCACTCGCGGCGGTCGAGAGCGCCAGCAGGATGCTGACAGCCCCAGGAATTCATAGCAGTCTGTGCGTCGTCACGGGCAGACTCCTCCTCTAAACAGCAGACCGATCCGGCCGAGCTGAGCTTCCAGCTACCAGCTTCCAGCTCGCAGCCGTGAGCCATCAGGCTTGTGGCGTCACGAGTTGGCATTTGAAACCTACTGATCGTGAATCATCATACTCCAGGTGCCAGCTACCAGCTATCAGCTTCGAGCTACCAGCTTCCAGCTATCAGCTACCAGCTTTCAGCCGTGACTGTAATCCGTCCGTAAGAACGCGCAGCGGGCACGAACCTAGACGACGGGGGCGATGCGCTGGGATACGACATCCACCCGTCGGCTGCAACCGGCTCTCGCCGTAGCGCGGGCACTCCTGCCTGCCGCGTCGCCACTCCTGGCGACGCAGGGCGAGTGCGGGGACAGGCCCGGGAACAGTTCCGCCAAGCGTCGGCACAAGTGCCGACGCGGCACGCTGAAGCGTGCGCTACGACAACCAGCGCGCCGGCTTACGGACGGATTTCAGCCGCGAGCCACTCGCCTGGGTCGTGGCAGAATAGGAGGTAATGAACCAGGGAATCGAGAACGTTCGCAAAAGAGGCAGCCGCATCGTGGCCGAGGGCGCGCAGATGCTGCCACAGGCCGCGCTCATGCGCGCTGAGGGCGTGATCCGGTCGCTCGACGAGCTGAAGAAGCCGTTCGTCACCGTCATCAATTCCTTCACCACCCAGATTCCGGGCCACGCGCACCTGGACAAGATCGGCGCAATCGTGGTCGAGGAGCTCAAGGGGCTCGGCTTGAACGTCTGGTACGCGAACGTCGGCGGCGCGGTGTGCGACGGCATCGCGATGGGGCACTTCGGGATGAAGTACTCGCTGGCTTCGCGCGAGCTGATCGCCGACCAGATCGAGACCATCATCGGCGCGCATCCCTGCGACGCCTGGATCGGCATCGGCAACTGCGACAAGATCGTGCCCGCCATGCTCAACTCGATGGTCCGCATCAACATCCCGGCGGTGTACTTGAGCGGCGGGCCGATGCTGGCCGGGCCGGACGGCTCCGACCTCATCACCGTGTTCGAGGCCGTCGGCAAGCATAGCGTGGGCAAGATCAGCGAGGCCGACCTGCGCTCGCTGGCCGCGAAGGCCTGCCCCGGCTGCGGAAGCTGCTCCGGCATGTTCACCGCGAACTCGATGAACTGCCTGGCCGAGGTGATCGGTGTGGCGCTGCCGGGCAACGGCACCATCACCGCCGAGCGGTGGAAGGACGGCAGCCCGGGCCAGACCGAGCCTAACCCCAAGCGCATGGAGCTGACCAGGCGCGCCGCCCGCGCCTTGAAGCACTGCCTGGATAACAATATCCGGCCGCTCGATATCGTCAACGAGCAGGCGCTGGTGAATGCCTTCGTGCTGGACATGGCCATGGGCGGCTCCACCAACACCGTCCTGCACACGCTGGCGCTGGCCCACTCGGCCGGCATCGCGTTCCCCCTGACGCGGCTGAACGAGATCGCCGCGGTCACGCCCAACATCTGCAAGGTGGCGCCGAGCCGCCCCGACGTGCACGTCGAGGACGTCGACCGCTGCGGCGGCATCCCCGCCATCCTCAAGGAACTCGACCGCCACGCCCGCACGGGGCTCGACCTGGAAGCGCCGACGATCAGCGGAAAGCTCGCCGATGCGGTGGCCGCCGCGCCAGACGCCGACGGCGACGTGATCCGCACGGTCGCAAATGCATTCTCGAAGACGGGCGGCCTGGCGGTCCTGTTCGGCAACCTGGCGCCGAAGGGCGCGGTGGTGAAGGTCGCCGGCGTCGAGCCGGACATGATGGAGTATGAGGGCACGGCGCGGGTCTACGAATCGCAGGAGGACGCCCAGCGCGGCATTCTCGCCGGCGAGGTGCGGGACGGCGACGTGGTGGTGATCCGCTACGAAGGACCGCGCGGGGGGCCGGGCATGCAGGAGATGCTATCGCCGACTTCGGCCCTGGTCGGCGCGGGCATCCGCGCGGCGCTGATCACCGACGGCCGCTTCTCCGGCGGCACTCGCGGCCTCTGCGTCGGCCACATCGCGCCGGAAGCGGCGGCCGACGGGCCGATCGCCGCCGTCCAGCCGGGCGACCGCATCTACATCAACGCCAAGACCTGCCAGATCGAGCTGAAGGTCGCCGTCGAGGAGATCCAGCGGCGGCTGGCCGCCTTGCCGCCATTTGAACCCAAGGTGACGCGCGGCTGGCTGGCGCGCTACCTGCGGTATGTCTCGAGCGCGGACACGGGCGCGGTGTTCGACATCTGAGCGCAGGCTGCCGCACAGGCTGCTGCACTGAAAGCGAAAAGCTCCGCTCCATTCCGGTCGCGGCTCGGCTGGAAAGCGAAAAGCTCCGCTCCCTGACGGTCGCGGCTCGGCTAGAATGCGTACGTCGTTGACCGCGCAGCGCGCTAGCGGCAACACGTCCGCCTCGGGGCGCGTCTACACTAGTTATAAGCGATGTTCGCTCGAATGCTCCTGCTGCTGGCCGCCGCGGCGGTCCTCTCGATGGGCCAGACCGTCTGCCCGCCCACACCGGCTTTCAGCCCTTGCGACATCACCTTCGAGCTTTCATCCGAAGAGGCCGCCGCCCACCCGAACCCCTACCTCACGGTCGTACTGGAAGCTGAGTTCCGCTCGCCGCGCTATCGAACCTACCGCATGCCGGGGTTCTGGGACGGCGGCCAGAGGCTCGTGATCCGGTTCAAACCCATGGAGGCGGGCACGTGGGTTTTCCGCGTCACCAGCAACATCGGGCGCTTCAACGGGAAGGAGCTGCAGTTCACGGCGACCGAGTCGACGTCGCCCGGCTTCCTCCGCCCCATCAACGTCCACCACTGGGCCTGGGTGAATGAAGACGTCCGCACGCCGCACCTGTGGATGGGCGACACGCTGTACCCCTTCGGCTACCTCGACCGTGCCGCGTTCGAGCGCATTGTGGACGCCAGGGCTGCCCAGAAGTTCAACCACATCCGCGGCGTCCTCCTTCCCCGCCCCGGAGGGGCGCAAAGGGCGTACCCATCGGCCGACCGCCCGGATGCGGCCGTATTCCGCGAGATCGATGAGCGCGTCCGCTACATGAACTCCAAGGGCATCATCGCAGACCTGCTGCTGGCTTACGGCGACGGCCAGCTCACCTCGCTCTTCCCCTCCTGGGAGCAGCGCGAGCGGTATGTTCAGTACGTCGTCGCACGTTACGCAGCCTTCGAGGTGACCTGGCAGGGAGTCGAGGCATTCGAGACATACGAGAACGGCCGCGCGCTGCTCAAGCAAGTAGGACAGTTGCTGAAGAAGCTCGATCCCTACCAGCGCCCGCGCTCGGCGGGCACGCTGGCTACCTCCTCGCCGCTCGCCGGCGACGAGTGGATGAACTTCGTCACCTACGAGTCGCCCGACAACCAGCTTGGCAGCATCGAGCACCAGCTCTTCGCCGCGCCGTTCGTGAACCTCGGCTTCGCCGCCGAGGACAGCGGCGCGGGAAAGGCCGGCGGCGAGGGCGTGGACGCCGATGCGTTCCGCCACCGGCTGTGGAACGCTACCGTCAGCGGCCAGTATCCGACTTTCTCGAACACCGGGACCTCGGGCCTGGGCGGGGCCGCCGTCGATCCTCGGTTCGCCGATTCGCCGGCCGCGCGGCAGATGGGGATCTGGTTCGATTTCTTCTCCCGCACGCGGCACTGGGAGCTGGAGCCGTACTTCGACGTGGACGGCGGCCGTGCCCTGGCGCTCGAACGGGTCACCCAGGACGGCACCGAGGGCGTCGAGTACATCGTCTACGTCGAGAAACCCGGCCCGGTGGAGATCCTGGTTCAGAAACGCGGCTACGACGCCGAGTGGTTCAATCCCATTACCGGCGAGCGCACCAAGCTGAAGAGCTTCAAGGGCGACCGCTTCACCGGCACGCCGCCCGACCCGGCACACGACTGGGTCCTGCACCTCTACCGGGAGGGCCGCCTGGAAGGGCTGCGGAGGAGCTACAAGTTCGAGTCGCGGGCCATCCTCATGCAGGAGATAGAGCAGTTGCCGCAGAAAACGCCGTTCGAGGTCGCCGCGCCGTCCGGGGACGCGCTTTCGCTTTCCAGTCCGGCCAGGTTCGCCGCCAGGGTGACGCACGAGACGCGCGCGACGCGCTCGATGACGTGGCTGTGGACCGGCGAGGTGACCCCCGATCAACGGGGCTACCGCGTGATCGGCACGGGACACGAGGGCGTCTTCAACATCCCCTCGAACATCGCCAGCTCCTATCCAGCCGCGCTGGCCGTTCGCCTTTACGGCATGAACGCCAACGGCAAGGTTTATTCCCTGATCCGCGTCTACCAGCTCTCCAAGTGAAACCACGCATCCTCGCTTTGGACACGACCACCGAGTTCGGCAGCATCGCCCTCGTCGAGGGCGACGGGCTGGTCTCGGAACTTGAGATGCGCACGACGGAGGGCTTCAGCCGGGTGCTGTTCGGCCACGTCGAGACCATCCTGCGGAACAGCGGCTGGGCGCTGGACGAGGTGGCCTGCTTCGCCGCTGCCGCCGGCCCCGGCTCGTTCACCGGGGTGAGGGTCGGCCTGGCCGCCGTCAAGGGGCTGGCCGAGGCCCTCGGCAAACCCGTCGTCGCCGTCTCGAATCTGAAGGCCATGGCCTGGTTCGGCTCGGCGCCGCTCCGCGCCACGATGTTGGATGCCCGCCGGGACCAGGTTTATGCCGCCGTTTATGGCGCGGGCTTGGAGGTTCTCTCCCCGGAGGTCGTCACCAGCTTCGCTGGATGGTTGAAGGGGCTGCCCGAGGGCGAGATCGAGTTCCTGGCGACCGACTTCGGCCCCTTTCGCGCGGCTTTCCAGGGGACGCGGTTCGAGAGAACGCCCCTCCGAGACGTGCCGCGGGCGCTGGCCGGCGCCATCGGCCGGATCGCCGCCCAGGAGTTTCGCGCCGGCCGCGCGCAGGACCCGGCCGCGATCGACGCCAACTACGTCCGCCGCTCCGACGCCGAGCTGTTCTGGAAGGAGACCTAGCCCTAGCCCGCATTTCTCACCAACAACCGGCTGCGGCGCGCGATAGAGCCGCATCTACTGTGTTGCGCTCGGCCGGCGTCCTCGATCCGTTACGGACCTCCGGGCGCCGGCCGTCGCGCGCCTTGTATCTGCGGCCCTCTCATCGCGCCTCGCCACGGTCGTGGTGAGAAAAGCGGGCT
>JBEKLJ010000026.1:0-22623 GCA_050010255.1 Bryobacteraceae bacterium | reverse complement strand
CGCTGGACATAATCCAGCCTACTTGTTCCGTTCCGCCACCGGAAAGATCGAAGAGCTGACCTCTGACGCTTATATCCTGGGGTTGTTCGATTTCGCCTCTTATCAATCCCGCACGCTCCATCTCGACAAAGGAGACATCCTGGTGGTGTATTCCGACGGCCTTACGGACGCGCAAAACCAGCAGGAAGAGATGTTCGGAGAGGAAAGACTGCTACAGATCATTCGGCAAGAGGCCCCCTCGGGAAGTCACGCGATCGAGCAGGAGCTCTTGAAAGCCGTTGCGGAATTCACTCAGGGCGTGCCGCAAACTGACGACATCACCTTCGTGGTGGTTGAAAAATGTCAGTGAGAGAATCAGGCGGGTCGCGATAATACAACGGTCGCCGGGTCGCGACCTTGGGGGCGGCGCGCTACGGGTTGCGGGTGATCGGGATCTCGCCCGACATCCGCGCCTTCCAGATGTACGCGCCGCTGGATGAGCGCTTCGTCGCGCTGGAGCCGCAGTTCAACCTGGCCGAACCGTTCAGAGGCATTCCCCGTTGGGGTCGGATACCAGCATCCGGGCATCCATGAGCGAGAATGAGGACATGCGCCGCTCGTGGCTGGCCTTCCTCTGCGTCGCGCTGGCGTCGGTGGCGGGCCGCGCGCGGCCGGCCTCCGTCGGCTCGGAGCTGAGCGCGCTGGAGCGGCGGATTTTCCAAGCCGTCAACGCCGAGCGGCGCGAGCGTGGTCTGACCGAGCTGCGCTGGTCCGAGCCTCTGGCCGCCGAAGCACGCCGTCACTCGCGACGGATGGCCGCCCAGAGGTTCACCTCGCACGATGACCCGGAGCGTGGAGACATGACCGAACGCCTCGCAGCGGAAGGGATTCCCTGGCGGGATTGCGCCGAGAACATCTTCAGCGAGCGGGGTTACGAAGAGCCGGGTGCTGAGGCGATGAAGAGATGGATGGCCAGCCCCGGGCACCGAAGGAACATCCTCAATCCCAGGTTCACGCACACGGGGGTGGGCGCGGCACTGCGCACCGACGGCACCCTGCTGGTGACGCAGGAGTTCATCCGGCCGTTGTGAGGGCGCGCAGCGCGTCCCTAGCCCGGATATTTCACCAGCAATCTGCTGCGGCGCGCGATAGGGCCGCATCTACTGCGTTGCGCTCGGCCGGCGTCCTCGATCCGTAACGGACCTCCGGGCGCCGGCCGCGAGCGCACCTTGTGGCATCGCTTGATGCTTTTGGGCCCTCTCGTCGCGCCTCGCTACGATCGTGGTGAAACATCCGGGTTAAGCCTTGCAGGAATGCGGGCATCCAGGCCGTCACAGTGCGGTGTGGAACCCATGAGAACGGTGGATTCCTAGTACTCTGGCCGGTGTGAGTTAGACTCGGTACCGGTACGAAAAAGTCTCTTTTTTTCATTGATTTCTGCGCCAGTGTGTGGTTCATTGGGCTAGAGGGATCTACTGGTACGTATAGCACCTCCCTGGGTCTGGGCGGGCCTTAGTATGGCAGTGCTGAGAAGGACTGGAACGCAAATCGGAGGATCGGCCGATCCGCTGTGGTGGGGTCTGGCAGCGACGCTGGGCTTGCTTTCGCTCTGGCTTCCGCACCTGCTGAGCCTGGAAGCCACCCACTTGACGCAGGTCTTGGTCGTTGAATCCGCGCTGTTCTTCTCCGGCGCCCTGGTGGGCTGTTTGCGCCCCCGCCGGGTCTGGCGCTGGGCGGCGGCCAGCTACATCGCCTTCGCGATCCGCGACATATTTGCACTGATGGCCGACACCGCGTACGCGGGCGCCATTCCTTACGCCCAAGCTGTGATTCAGTTCGGCGACCACGCGCCGCTGTACCTGGTGCAGTGCCTGCCGGTGCTGGCCGGCGCCTACATCGGCTACTTCATCTCCAGCGCGGGACTTAGATAGCGCCGCACTGAAACCGCCCCGCCGGCCCCGGCGTTCAAGCGCGCCCACATTTCTCGTCAGCGACCTGCTACGCCCGTCTCGTCACGGTCGTGGTGAGAAATGTACATTACAGCGGCGGTTCGATCGGCAAACCCAGCGGCGGCTCCAGCAGGAAATCCAGCTTCGACATCTCTTCGATGGCCTCACGGACAGCCTGCTCGCTGGTGGGTTCGAGCGTGATCACAAACGGCAGGTCCGTCTTGCTCTCACACGGCAGTTGCAACACCGCCTCCAGGCTGATGTGCTTCTGGGCCAGAATCCCGGCCAGCGCCGCGATAATGCCGGGCCGATCCACCACGCGAAACCTCAGGTAGTAAGCCCGCTTCTGCAGCGTGACCGGAATGGGCTTGTACTCGCCCAGGCGTTGGTGGGCGAACGGCGACACCCGTTCCGGGCTGCCGCGGCGGATCTCGCGCGCCACGCGCATAAGGTCGCTCGAGACGGCGACGCCGGTCGGCCGCGCCCCCGCGCCACGCCCGTAGTAGAACGTGTCCTCGCCATAGGCGCCCTTGACCCACACCGCGTTGTAGGAGTCCCGCACCCCGGCCAGGATGGTCGTCTGCGCGATCAACGCGGGCCGCACCGAAAGGATGAGGCCGTCGGGGGTCTGCCGGGCGGCGCACAGCAGGCGGATGGTCTGGCCCAGCCGGTGGGCATACTCGAAATCCACCGGCAAGATGCGGCGAATGCCGTCGGTGAAGATGTCCGACGGCGTGATCTTCTCGCCGAAGGCCAGGGCGGAGAGAATGGCCAGCTTCGACCGCGCGTCATAGCCGTCGATATCGTTGCTCGGATTGGCTTCGGCGTAGCCCAGCCGCTGGGCTTCCGCGAGCACCGTCTCCAGCGTCGCGCCGTGCCTCTCCATCTCGGTCAGAATGTAGTTGCTGGTGCCGTTCAGGATGCCGTAGAGCGCCGTCACGCGGTCGCCCGAGATGCCCTCGCGCAGCACCGCGTGGATGGGGATGCCGCCGGCCACGCTGGCCTCCATGGCGATGTTGACTCCGGCGGCGATGGCCCGCTCCCAGATCTCGGCGCCGCAGAGCGCCATCAGCTCCTTGTTCGCGGTGACGACGGACTTGCCGTTCTGGATCGCGCCATCAATGATCTCCGCGGCGACCGTCGTGCCGCCGACCAGTTCTGTCACAATATGCAAGTCGGGACGAGAGACAACCTGGCGCCAGTCGCTGGTCGTGAACACCGGCCCCAGGGATTCGGGAATGGCCTTCTCCCCGATCTCGAGGTCACACAGAGCCCGAATGCGGAGGCGGAAGCCGAGTTTGAGATCGATTTGCTCCGCGTTTTCGGCCAGGATCGTCAGGGCTCCCATGCCGACGATCCCTAGGCCGACCATTCCGACGTTGACTTGCTGCATAAGACCGATGATAACTGCTGAGGGGCCCAGGACGCAGGGATGAGACGCTGGCGCTGGCTCGCCCTGGGGACGTTGTGGCTGTGCTTCCTCGCCCGCGGACTGTTCTACAGCTCCGTCATCCCGCTGTGGGAGGGCTGGGACGAGTACGCGCACTTCGCCTGCGTGCAGCAACTTGCGCTCCGGCACGCGCTGCCGCGGCAGACCGATGTGATGTCGGAGGAGATCGACCGCTCGCTCCAACTCGTGCCGGTGTCGCGATCGGTGGCCCACGAGGACCCCACGCTCGCCACTCACGATACCTGGTGGCAGTTGCCCGCCCAGGAGCGCCAGCGGCGTGAAGAGCGCCTGCGCCGGCTCGATCCGGCGCTCGCCGGCGTGGCGGCGGCTTCCGGCCGCCAGCAGTACGAAGCGCAGCAGCCGCCGCTGGCCTACACCCTGCTGGCGCCGGTGTATTGGCTGACCCGGAACCAGCCGCTCCTGGTGCGCGCCTGGACTCTCCGGCTCTTCGACGTGCTCATCGCCGCGCTGTGCATTCCGTTGGCCTACGCCATCGTTCTTGAGGTCTCAAGAGGCGTCAAATGGGCGCTGCTGGCCGCGGCGCTGGTGGCCTCCTTCCCCGAATTCCTGCTGAGCGCCTCCCGGGTGAGCAACGAGTCGGTGGCATCCGTGCTGGGCGGGCTGGTTCTGCTGCTGACGCTGCGGCTGCTGGCGAAGCCGGCTCCGCGCTGGCGGGATGCCGCCGTGCTCGGCGCCGCCCTCGGGCTGGCGCTGCTGGCGAAGGCCTATTTCCTCAGCCTGCTGCCAGCCGTCGCGCTGGTGCTGGTTCTGCCGCTCCCGCACGGCCGCCGCTCCGAGCCGCAGCCGTTTTCCAGCCGCGCGCGGCGCCGACCGGCTGCCCTGGGGTCGGTCCTGGTTGTTGCCGGCGTGATCGCCGGCTGGTGGTACTGGCGCAACTGGCTGGCCACGGGCGCCGTCTCGGGCGTCGGAGTCGATGCCCAGGCGCGGGCGCTGGGTACAGGCGGGTTCCTCGCCGCGGCGGCCAAGCTCTCCTGGTGGCACGTCCTCGACGGCATGATCGTGACGCACGCCTGGTGCGCAAACTGGAGTTTCCTGATGGTGCGCAGTTGGATGTACCGCGTCTACGCCGCCGGCGCCGCCATCCTCCTGGCAGCCGTGGTCGTGGAGGTAGCCAGGAAAAGGCCCGGCTCCGAAGACGTACGGCGGGGCGCGCTGGTGGCGGCCATCTTCTGGGCCGCGGTCGTGGGCGCCCTGCTGTACCACTCGGTCATCCTTTTCCGGCTGACGGGAGACGCGATTGGAATCGCCTGGTACCTCTACGGCATGGTGGCCGCCGAGGCCACGCTGGCCGCGATCGCATTCCGCCGGCTGGCCCTCATTCGCGCCGGCGGCCTGGCCGCGCCGGCCGCGGTGGTTGGCCTGACGCTCCTGGACTTCTTCGACGCCCACTGCTACATGCTTCCCTACTACGCCGGCATGCTGCGGCGCAGCGCCTCGGGCGCCCTGCGAGCCTTCGACCTCCGCACGGCCGATGGGGCGACGGTGGACCGCCTCTTTGCGAATCTGGCGGTCAACAAGCCGGCGTTCATCGGCGCCGGGGCGCTCCGGTGGTTCTGGGTGGCCTACGTCCTGGCGGCCATTCTGACGGTTGCGGTTGCGATCCTGGTGGCGAGCCGCCGCGAGGAAGAGCCGGCCGGCAGATGAGGGCGCTCGAGAAACGCCCCGGAAGGCCCGCATTTCCCCGCCCGGCTCAGGCGGTTCTGGCCGCGGCCTTGGCATCGGCTGGAGCGGCGCAGCCCGTCGGCTGAAACTCCTGCGAGGCGCAGGCCCCGGCCCGCTATGATGGGGACAAGATGGGGCTGATCGAGAAGTGCGCACTCTTCCGTGGCTCGTATGCAGCTGCCCGATAGAACCCGCCGCCGCTCCGGTTTCTTCGGCTGGTGGTACGTGTCGCTCGGCGCTGGCTTCCTGCTGCTGGGCGTCAACCGCCTGGTGGTCGGCGCTGCGTGGTGGCAAGCTGCACTCCGATGGGGCATCGCGGCTGGCTTCTTCGCGCTCGGCTACTTCGAGCTGAAGCGGCGGAAAAAGTGAGCCGAAGCCCAAGCCTGTTTCGTGGCCTGTCCCCGAAGCTCAGCACTGTTCTCTGCGCCTCTGCGTCTCTGCGGTGAATCAAACGCCCGGGCCTAGGAGCACCCGCTGGTGCCCCCGCAGTTCGCGCACTTGTAGCAGGAGCCGTTGCGGGTCATGATGGAGCCGCATTCGGAGCACAGCGGCGCGTCGCCCGACACGGGAGCGAAGGGCAACTGCGGCTGCGGGTCCGGCTCGGTCGGGCGCAGATTCTGTGTTTCGCCCGCCTCCGAAATCGCGTACTCCGGTCCCAGGAACCGCGTCCCCATCCAGCGGAAGATGTAGTCCAGGATCGACTTGGCGTACGGCACCTGCTTGTTCCCCGTCCACCCGCTCGGCTCGAAGCGCACGTGGCTGAACTTGTCCACCAGGAATTGCAGCGGCACGCCGTATTGCAGCGCGAAGCTGATCGCCGTGGCGAAGCCGTCCATCAGCCCCGAGATGGTCGAGCCGGCCTTGGCCATCATGATGAACACCTCGCCCGGCAGCCCGTCCTCGTACAGGCCCACCGTGATGTAGCCCTCGTGCCCGCTGATGGAGAACTTGTGCGTCACCGCCTGCCGCTCGTCGGGCAGCTTCCGCCGCACCGGCCGGTAGACGATCTTCTCCGCGGCCGCGGTCCCCGCGCCCGGCCCCGCCGTACCCGCCGACTTCGAGCCGCTCGAGCTCAGCGGCTGCACGCGCTTGGACCCATCGCGGTAGATCGCCACCGCTTTCAGCCCCAGCCGCCAGCTCTCGACGTAGGCGTTCACGATGTCCTCGACCGAGGACTCCTCGGGCATGTTGATGGTCTTCGAAATCGCGCCCGAGATGAACGGCTGCGCCGCCGCCATCATCCGCACGTGCCCCATGTGGTGGATGAACCGCGCCCCGTTGACCGGCCGCAAGCTGCAATCGAACACCGGCAGGTGCTCGTCCTTGATGTGCGCCGCGCCCTCGATGGTCCCCGTGGCGTCGATGTGGCTGACGATCGCCTCCACCTTGTCCGAGCTGTACCCCAGCCGGATCAGCGCCTGCGGCACCGTGTGGTTGACGATCTTGATCGCGCCGCCGCCCACCAGCTTCTTGTGCTTCACCAGCGCCAGGTCCGGCTCGATGCCCGTGGTGTCGCAGTCCATCATGAACCCGATCGTGCCCGTGGGCGCGATGACGGTGACCTGCGCGTTGCGGTAGCCGTGCTGCCGGCCCGCCTCGTAGGCCTCCTCCCAGATCTTCTGCGCCGCCTCGTGCAGTCCGGCCGCGTTGCGCCCGTTGATCCGGCTCACCGACCCGCGGTGCATCCGCATCACCTCCAGGAACGGCTCCTCGTTCTCCGCGTACCGCGCGAACGGCCCCACCGCCTCGGCGATGCGCGCGCTGGTCAGGTAGGCCTGCCCGCACATCACCGCCGTCACCGCGGCGGCGTAATCGCGCCCCGCCTCGCTGTCGTATGGCAGCCCCAGGGACATCAGCAGCGCGCCCAGATTCGCGAAGCCCAGCCCCAGCGGCCGGTAGAGGTGCGAGTTCGTGGCGATCCTCTCGGTCGGGTAGCTGGCGCTATCGACGAAGATCTCCTGCGCCAGGATCACCGTGTCCACCGCGTGCCGGAACGCCTCCACGTCGAAGCGGCCGTCCGCCCCCAGGAACTTCAGCAGGTTCAGACTGGCCAGGTTGCAGGCCGAATCGTCCAGGAACATGTACTCCGAGCAAGGGTTGGAGGCGTTGATGCGCCCGGAGTTCTTGCACGGGTTCCAGCGGTTCACCGTGCTGTCGAACTGCATGCCCGGGTCGCCGCACTGGTGCGTGGCCTGCGCGATGTGCTTCAAGAGCTCGCGCGCCTCGTAACGCTTCACCGGCTGGCCGGTGAGCACCGAGCGCGTCCACCACTCGCGGTTCTCCATCACCGCCTGCATGAACTCGTCGGTGGCCCGCACGGAGTTGTTGGCGTTCTGAAAAAAGATCGAGCCGTAGGCCTCGCCGTCCAGCGATGAGTCGTAGCCCGCGTCCACCAGCGTGTGCGCCTTCTTCTCCTCCTTGGCCTTGCACCAGATGAACTTCTCCACGTCCGGGTGATCGGTGTTCAGGATCACCATTTTGGCCGCCCGCCGCGTCTTGCCGCCGCTCTTGATCACCCCGGCGAAGGCGTCGAATCCCTTCATGAAGCTCAAGGGGCCGCTGGCGCGTCCGCCGCCGGAAAGAGTCGCCTCCTCCTCCCGGAGCGGCGAGAGGTTCGTGCCCGTGCCCGAACCCCACTTGAAAAGCATCCCCTCGGTCTTGGCCAGCTCCAGGATCGACTCCAGCGAGTCCTTCACCGAGTTGATGAAGCAGGCCGAGCACTGCGGCCGCGTCTCCCCCTTGAGCAGCTTGCGGATCGAGTCCGATTCCTCGTCGTAGCAGAAGCCGTAGCCGCGCGCCTCGTTCACCCCCACGTTGAACCAGACCGGTGAGTTGAAGCTGGCCTTCTGAGTCAGCGCCAGGTGCGCCAAGTCGTTGCGGAAGTTCTCGGCGTCCTCGGCGGTCTGGAAGTAGCCGCCCGCCTTGCCCCACTCCGTGGTGGTGTTCACCACCCGGCGCACGAGCTGGGCCACGCTCGACTCCCGCTCCGCCGTTCCGACCCGTCCGTGGAAGTACTTGCTGGCGACGATGTTGGTGGCCGTCTGCGACCAGTCCGCCGGCGCCTCCACGTCGCGCTGCTCGAAGATCACCGTGCCCTTGTCACTGGCTATGCTGGCCGTGCGGATCTCCCAGCGGACCTCGTCGTACGGGGTCCTGCCCGGCGGCAGCTTCGCGGTGAAGTACCGCGGGAAGCAGAGTCCCTTCCGCGGGGCCGGTTTGGGGTTCCGCTTCAGTTCCTGGACCTTGGTGCTCAAATCGACACTCAACTGACCCATTGCTCGGCTCCTTGGGTTTCCAGGGGACGCCCCTTGAAAGGGCTACGCTCTGCAATGTTGCCCCAATATATAGTGCCCCGTCAAGGAAAATATCTATTTGTGGGGCATCTACTTACAGTCTACCGGAATCTCAGCCTCGCGGATATCCGGCGGAAACGCCCCGGCGTACCCCACGCGCCCCCCTGTCGGCGGTCGGTTGCCGGCGGTCGGCTTAGCTCCGCAGGATCTGCTCCCGCACCGGGTCGAAGTCGATTCGCCGCTTCTCGACGTAGGAAATGTTGCCCAGGTGCGAGGCCTGCGCCGAGCGGTGCCCGATCAGCACGTCGCCGTTGGGCATTTTCCGCGAGCGCATGCACTCCAGGAAGTTCTGCACATGGTAGGCGGTGAGATCGTCTCTGCCCGGAGCCTTCCCGGTCGAAAACACCACCGGCTGCGCCTCCTGCCCCGCCGGGCGGAATTCGTAGCCCGAACGGTCGATGAAGAGTTTGCCCTCGGTGCCGCAGAACTCGATCCCCGCGCCGAAAATGCCCGGCGCCAGCGTGGCCTCGAACGAGGCCGTGAACTCGGCCGGGTATTCCAGCAGCACACTGATCGTGTCCGGGGCCGTTCGGCCGTCCTTGTATGCGTAAACGCCGCCGGCCGCCACCGCCGATTTCGGGACCTCATGGCCCATGAACATGTGCACGACGTCGATCCAGTGCGTGAAAAGGTCGGTCACCTGCCCGCCGCCGTAGTCCAGGTAAGCGCGCCAGTTGAAGTACTGCTGCGGGTCGTATTCGCGCCACTTCAGCGGGCCCACGAACCGCGCCCAGTCCAGGTTCGCCGGCTTGGTTTGCAGCGAGGCCGGCGCCCGCCGCAGGTGGTAGCCATTGCCGTGCCACCAGGTGCGCACCAGCGTGATCTTCCCCAGCCTGCCAGTGTCGATGTACTCGGCCTTAGCACGGAGGTAGTGTTTGCCGGAGCGCTGCTGCATCCCCACCTGGCAGATGCGACCGTTGACGCGCGCCGCGTTCACGATCGGCGGCCCTTCCTCGATCCTCAGCGTCAGCGGCTTCTCGATGTAGACGTCCTTGCCGGCGTTCAGCGAGTCGATCGCGCAGGCGGCGTGCCAGTGGTCTGGCGTGCCGATCACCACTGCGTCGATGTCCTTGATCGCCAGCAGCTCCCGGTGGTCGCCGAAGCGCTTGGCCTCCGGCGCCCTCTTCTTGAGGCGGTCCATCTGGTCGCCGTAGACGTCGCACAGCGCCACCACCTCGGCCTGTCGGGTCTGGAGGAACAGAGTGGCGACGTAGGTGCCGCGATCGCCGCAGCCGATGACGCCCAACCGGATCCGGTCATTGGCCCCCAGCACCCGGGAGTAGGAGGCTGCGGAAAGCGCCATGGCGCCCTGCACGGCGCCGCGCAGAAGGTCTCGGCGTGCAATATCGCTGGACATACCTGCGAATTATAGCGCCCCAGACCGACTACGTTGTAGGGGTCGATCATGATCGACCCCTACCGTCAGGAGGTTGCGTGTTCCGTCCTAGACTATTCGGACTCATTTGGGGCCTGGCCGCGTTGGCGGCGCTTCTGAACGCCGAGACCCCGGCTCGTCCGCGGACCACGGCAACCCACGCGCGCTCGGGCGCCACCGGCGGCACGCCGCTGAGCGACCGCGAGGTGGAGGCGGCCATCCGCGCCCGCTTCGCTCGCTCGAAGATCGCTGAGGACCGCCTTCAGGTCCGCGTGCAGGGCGGCGTGGCGACGCTCGAGGGCCACACCAACGTCATCCAGCACAAGGGCACGGCCACGCGTCTGGCCAGGGCCGCCGGCGCCCGCCAAGTGGTCAACAAAATCGAGCTCAGCGAGGCCGCCCGCGATCGCGCCGCCGCCAACCTGGCCCAGGGCCGCCGCCGCGCCCAGATTAAGCGCTCCGAGCCCCGCTCGGAACGCGGCAGCCGCTGATCGCCGCCCGGGGTTCGCGCGACCTTTCCACGAGCGTGGGCCGGGTTCGGTTTCCCAGCACCTTGCTTCTGTGCCGCTTCTCGTTTACATTTAATCCTGACTGGAGGATTAATGCCTTTCTGCAAGAACTGCGGTGCCTCTGTCCAGGGTCAGTTCTGCCCAAAGTGCGGGACGCCGGCTGTGGCGCCCCCCGCCGAAGCCCAGGCTCCGCCCGCAGCCGCCCCTCAACCTCAGGCGGGCCCCTACTACGCGCCCGCCCCGCAGCCCGGCCCCCCGGGCTATGGTCCGCCGCCCCAGCCTAGTGCACCGGCCCCTCAGCCTCAGGCGGGACCTTACTACGCGCCCGCCCCGCCGCAGGGTCCGCCGCCGGGTCCGCCGCCTGGCTACGGTCCTCAGCCGGGCTATGGTCCTCAGCCGGGCTACGGTCCTCCGCCCCAGCCTGGCGCGCCCGCACCCGGCCTCACGGACAACCTCGCGGCGCTGCTGTGCTACGTGCCGCCGCTGATCTGCGGCATCGTGTTCCTGGTGATGCAGCCATACTGCCAGAAGAAGTTCATTCGCTTTCACGCCTTTCAGTCGATCTTCTTTGGCATTGTGCTGATAGCCGTCCAGATCGTCTGGGGCATTCTCGTCACCATCTTCTTCAGCATGGGCTGGGCGTGGCGCGCCGCGACCTTGTTCGGCCTGATGGGCACGCTGCTCTGGCTGGCGTTCCTGGTGATCTGGGTCTTCCTGCTGATCAAGGCCCACCAGGGCGTCATGTTTAAGCTGCCGTTGATTGGCGACTTGGCCGAGAAGCAGGCGTAAAGGTCTGATTCGCAAGGCCGGGCGCCCCGTCGCGCCCGGCCCAGTTTCGCCGGAGCCGGTTCCCCGGCGTCTGCGTCTAACTCCGCGTGCGCACTCTTGTTGTCTCTCTGGTGATGGCCCCGCTCCTCCTGGCGCAGGTCCCGCGCGTCGCCGTAGTGGATTTCTACGGCGTCCGCCAAGTCTCCCTGGACCGCATCCGCAGGGCGGTGGACATCCGCGAAGGCGACCGGTTGCCCGCCTCGAAGCCCGACATTGAAGACCGCCTGGAGCGCATCCCCGGCGTCGTGCTGGCCCGGGTGGAGGCCGTCTGTTGCGAGGGCGACCGCGCGATCCTTTACGTCGGCATCGAAGAGCGCAATGCGCCGCACTTCAGTTTCCACCCCCCGCCGCAGGGCGAGGCGGTCCTCCCAGACGATCTGGTGGAGACCTACCAGGGCTTCCTGGGAGCCCTGGAGCAGGCGGCCCGCATCGGGGATACCGCGCAGAATGTCTCCCAGGGCCACGAGCTGGCGGCGAACCTGGGCGTGCTTGCCTTCCAGGTGCGCTTTCCCGCCCTGGCCGAGGCCAACCTGGACCTGCTGCGCCAGGTGGTGCGCCAATCGGCGAACCCCGAGCACCGCGCCATCGCCGCCTATCTGCTCGGCTATGCCCCGGAGAAGCGCCTGGTAGTCGGCGACGTGCAATACGCCATGCAGGATTGCGACGAGGGCGTGCGCGCCAATGCCATGCGCGCGCTCACGGCGATGGCCGCGCTGGGGGCGCGCGACCCGGAGCTGGGCATCCGCGTCCAGCCCACCTGGTTCATCGAGATGCTGAATTCGGTGGTCTGGAGCGACCGATACCGGGCCGCCAAAGCCCTGGTCTTGCTGACCGAGGACCGCCCGGCGGCCGCGCTCGACCAGCTCCGCGAGCGCGCCCTCCGCGCCCTCGTCGAAATGGCGCGGTGGAAGACCCCGGAGCACGCCCTGCCGTCGTTCCTGCTGGTCGGCCGGCTGGCCGGCCTGCCTGAGGCGGAGATCCACGGCGCCTGGACGCGGGGTGAGCGGGAGCGGGTCATCCGGCGCGCCACCGGGGCCAGATAGCAAAAAGGCCGGGGCCATTCGGCCCCGGCCTTGCTCAGGTCAGATGTAGAGAACCTTCTACACCGTTACCGTGCCGCCAGCAGCGCCCGCAGATGGCGCGCCCGCTCCGGCGAGCGGAGCTGCCGCAGCGCCTTGGCTTCGATCTGGCGGATGCGCTCGCGCGTGACGTCGAACTCCTGGCCGATTTCCTCCAGCGTGTGCTCCCGCTCACAGCCGATGCCGAAGCGCAGCCGGATGACCTTCTCCTCCTTCGGAGACAACGTTTTGAGGATGTTGGCGGTCTCGTCCCGGACGTTGGACTCAATCACGGAATCGACCGGCGAGCCGACCCAGCGATCCTCGATCAGGTCGCCGAGAGCAGACTCCCCGTCCCGCCCCACCGGGGTCTCCAGCGAAACCGGGTCCCGCGAGATGGTCTTGAGCTTCTGGACCTTCTCGACGGAGATCTCCATCCGCCGGCCGATCTCGTCGTTGGTGGGCGCGCGGCCCAGCTCCTTCTCGAGCTCCCGGTTGGCCCGCAGGAACTTGTTCATGCTCTCGTTCATGTGGACCGGGATGCGGATGGTGCGCGACTGGTCCGCTATGGCCCGCGTGATCGCCTGCCGAATCCACCACGTCGCGTAGGTGGAGAACTTGTAGCCGCGCCGGTACTCGAACTTGTCGGCGGCGCGCATCAGGCCGATGTTCCCCTCCTGGATCAGGTCCAGCAGGTGCAGCCCGCGGTTGACGTACTTCTTGGCGACCGACACCACCAGGCGGAGGTTGGCCTCGACCAGGTCCTTCTTGGCCCGCTCGGCCTCGGCCTCGCCCTGGCGGATGACGGTCAGGGTGTGCCGCAGGTCGGCCAAGGGAGCGTCGGCGACATTCTCGCGCTTGCGGATCTCGCGCTTCAGCTCCTTGACCCGGGCCATGGCGGCCTGGGTGTTCCGCTCCCGGAGCCGGTGGAGCTCGGACTCCAGGTGGCCCAGCTCCTCCACGGCGCGCTCAATCTCCCGGCCGAACTCCTTCCACCGGCTGGGCTGGTACGGGATTCCGCGGATCGCCCGGGAAGCCTCGACCTTGGAGCGGGCCAGCCTGCCCGTGCAACGCCGGCGAGCCTTCTTGTTCGCCGCCGGGATCGAATCCAGCTTCTCCAGCAACTGCTGCTGCCTCTTGTGCAGGGCGACGACGTCGGCGAACATCTGCCGCACCTCCGCCTGCCTCTCTTCGTCGGCAGCACTACCCTCTTCCACGTCCCCTAGATCCACCCAGTTGTCCAGTTCCCCGGGGTTCTTGCGGATGAGCTCGGCCAGGTTCGCGACGGCGAGCTGCACCAGGGCGGAACGGCTGATCGCCTTCTGCATCTTGAGCTTGCCGCGCTCCATGCGCCGGGCAAGGTCCACCTCGCCCTCGCGCGTCAGCAGCGGGACAGCCCCCATTTCGCGGAGGTACACGCGGACCGGGTCGTCGGTATAGATCGACTCTTCGACCTGCTGAACCGAGTGGAAGTCCTCGGCCTCCGCTTCGAAGAACTTCGCAGCCTCTTCATCGAAGGGAAGGCCAAGGGGTTCGTGACTGTCGGTCAGAAACTGGTCTTCGAAATGGTTCACTTGTCCCACTCACCTCCCCTCGGAGTCAATCTCAGCGCTGCTGCCCTCACCTCGGGGATCGGATTTACTGAAATCGGTTGCCGGTTACTTCCGGTTGCTGTAGTTGTCGCCCGCACCCTGTGGCGTTTGGTGCCGTTTTCGATCTTATCATCGATCTCCCAAGAAGTTAAGCCCCAATGTTGGAGATGTTCGAAGGCGTCCAAGGTTACAGAAAACTGTAGTGGGGCGCTCCACCACTCCAGGGGAGTGGCTACCCGCAGTCGTTTCTCTCACGGCAGGCCACCGGAAACGTCCCTTCAGGGCCGTTTCTGGCGGATGAGCGCCTTGAGCTCGTGGAAAAACGCCTCCTCGTCCTGGAAGTCCCGGTAGACGGACGCAAACCGAACATAGGCGATCTTGTCGAGCTTACGCAGGCGGTCCATTAGAAGTTCACCTATTACAGTAGTAGTAAGCTCTCGCTCCGGGGCGTCGATCAGCCTGGTCTCGACCTCGTCGACGATCTCCGCCAGCTTGCCCATGGCGACAGGGCGCTTCTCGCAAGCCTTCAACAGGCCTGTCAACACCTTCTGACGCTCGAACCTCTCCCTTCGGCCATCTTTCTTCACGACCATATAAGGGATTTCATCGATTCGCTCGTAGGTGGTGAAACGGCGCTGGCAGGCGAGGCACTCACGGCGGCGGCGGACGACGTTTCCTTCCTTGCTTTCGCGGGAATCGACCACTTTGTCCTGGACGTGACCGCAAAAGGGGCAGTTCATAGGGCTGGCTCGGGAGCGGGCTCGGCGGCCTCGGCACGCACGGCCCGGCGCTCTAAGTCCCTAAGTTTGCGCCAGTTGAATCCCTCCTGGCAGGCGAAGAGGAGTCCTGGCGGCAGAATTACTACAAATGTAACGATCCAGAACATGATGGCGATGCTGGTGGCTGCCTCGAGGCGGACACCGTAGAGCTGCGTCAGCACAAGGATGGCCAGCAATTGCATGCCTCCGCCCACTCCGGGGATCTGGAGGATGCTGCCGAAGGACACAAGCCCCAGAAAGAGAAGGGCATCCTGGACGCCGAGCGCAGAGGTCTCCTCAAAAGCCCGGAACAGGCAGAGGATACAGAGGACTATGGTGGCCCACTCCAGGAGGGTGTAGGCGATGAGCCGCCAGGCCGAGCCCGGCTGCTTGGTGGCCGCCGTTCCCTCCAGGAAAGCGGTGACGATCCGATCCGTCCGCTTGTGGTGGCGCGAGGGGAGGAAGCTCAAGGCGTCCAGCAGCCGCCTGCGGGCTGTTCCGGAGAACCGCCCAAACATGACCAGCAGGGCCAGGCAAACCAGGCCCAGAAGCGTCGCCGCCCAGCCGCCGGCTTCGAGAGACCAGCGGAGGGGCGGTCCCAGGTTGGCGTGGGAGTGCCCGAGCCGGCTGACGGCGTAACCGAAGACGACCAGCACCGCCAGCAGGTCCAGGATGCGCTCGAGCAGCCAGGAGGCGAACTGGGATGACAGCGGGACCCGTTCCTTGAGGGCGATCAGGTAGGGCCGCACGAACTCGCCGGGCCGCCCCAGCAACACCACGACCGTGAATCCGATGGCCGTAGCCTTGAACAGGCGCCAAGTGTTCGACTTGGGCTGCAAAGGCTTGACCATCACCGACCACCGCAACGCCCGGACGTAATAGCTGGCCAGGGCCAAGGCGGAGGAGGCAACCACCCACTTCCACTCGATCTCGAGAAAGCTCTCGGCAAACTTCCCCCACTGGAAGCGGCCCCGGTACCAGTGGTTGTGGACGGCCCAGAGGATCAAGGCGGTCAGGGCCGCGGCGAGGAGCATCCAGCGCCAGGGGCGCCGGAGTGCTCCCGGGTCCGCCGGATCTGGCGGCGCCTCGGGCTCAAGGGCCTGCAAAATCGGTGTTTGAGTATCGCTTCGATCACTCCCCAATCGGGCTAGAATGGAACCTTGCATTCCGGCAGGCCTGACATCGAGCGAACTTCCTATGATAAGGCCTCGTAACTGTAAGTGGAAGCCTGAATTGGGGCGCGTGGCCCGGCGGCGGATGCCACCGGCGGCGGCCCGGGAAGGCTTACGGTGCGAGGCAGACTCATGGCGGCCAGCGCGATCATTTTTGAACCACTGCTCCCCGGGTTGCGGGAGGTGGCGGATCGCTTTTGGCCCCAGGCGCGCGATGCCAGCCGGAGCGAAGCGGGGGTGAGAGTGGACCCGGACGCCAGCTTGGTTCAGCGCTGTCTGAGCGGCGAAGACGCCGCCTGGGAGGACATGGTAAGGACCCACACGCGCCGGGTCTACTCCGTGTGCTACCGGTTCACCGGCAGGGACTCCGAGGCGCAGGACCTCACTCAGGAGGTCTTCCTCAGGATCTTCCGCACCTTGAAGACCTTCCGCGTGGGCGAAGCGACGTTCGTGGCATGGATGACGCGGCTGACGCGCAACCTGCTGATCGACCACTACCGCCGCACGCGGCTGGAGCGGGCCACGGATTCGATTGAGGACCAGCTTCCGGTTCTGGAGGAGCACGGCTCGGCGAGCTCTCGCACGGACGGCCTGGTGTCGGGGCGGGAAGCCAGCGAGCTGCTACAGCGCGCGCTGGGGAAGCTCTCGCCGGAGCTGCGCGAGACGGTGATCCTCCGGGACATCGAGGAGTTGGAGTACAGGGAAATCGCCCAGGTACTGAAAGTGCCTGAGGGCACGGTGAAATCGAGGTTGAACCGCGGGCGGGCCGAGCTGGCCCGGGTCCTGCGGAAGCAGAGGGTTCTGGCATGAACTGCGCGGAGCTGGAAATCCTACTGTGCGACTATCTCGACGGCACGCTGGCCGCCGGGGCCAGGGCCGAAGTCGAGCAACACCTGGCCGGGTGTGGTCTGTGCGCCGAGCTGGCGCGGGACGCCGCGGCGGCGGTGACGTTCGTCGGCCGGGCCGCCGCCATCCAGCCGCCGCCCGAGCTGATGACGCGCATCCTGTTCAGTCTGCCTTCGGCGCACCAGGCGCGGGCGCGCCAGCCGCGGGGCCTTGCCAAGTGGCTGCGCGGATTCTTACAGCCGCTGCTGCAGCCGCGCTTCGCGATGGGGTTCGCGATGACGATCCTGTCGTTCTCGCTGCTGGGGCGTTTTGCCGGCATCACGCCGCGGCAGTTGACGCTGGACGACCTGCGGCCGGCGAAAGTGTGGCAGGCGCTCGACGACAGGATCTACCGGACCTGGCAGCGCACGGTGAAGTTCTACGAGAACCTGCGCGTGGTTTACGAGATCCAGAACCAGCTCAAAGAGTGGAAACAGCGCGAGCAGGAGGCGCGGGGCCGCGCCACCGAGGAGCATCGCGCGGCGCCGCCGGCCGAGGCCGGCCCGCGGGAGGCGGCGGGCGGAACGCCTCCGCAAGGTTCCGGTGCGCCACGGACGCGCCCGAAGAAATAGGAGGGACCAGCCATGAATTGTTACAAACATGCCGAAGCCGCCGCCATGGCGTTCTGCCGCACCTGCGGCCGGCCGCTGTGTCAGGCCTGCCAGCGCGCGGTGCAGGGGACGATCGTGTGCGAGGAACACGCGCCGCAAACCATGGCGCCGCCACCGCCAGTTCCGGCCGCGACCGGGACGTCGCCCGGGCCGGCTTTCGCTCTGGGCATCATTCCCGGTGTGGGCGCCATCTACAACCTGCAGTATGCCAAGGGTATCGTTCACATGGTGATTTTCGCCCTGCTGATCATGCTGGTGTCCTCGCCCGCCACCGACGGCACGGGGCCGCTGTTCCCGCTGCTGCTCGCCATCTGGTGCATCTACATGCCGTTCGAGGCCTACCACACGGCGCGCAGGCGGCAGCTCGGGCAGCCCGTAGACGAGTTCTCCAGCATCTTTCCGCTGAGGCCGTACGCCTCCGGGTTCCCGTTCGGCCCGGTGGCCCTGATACTGCTCGGGGTCCTCTTCCTGCTGCACACGCTGGGTGTCTTCAGCTTTGACCAGGTCGCGCGCTGGTGGCCGCTGGTTTTGATCGCGATCGGCGCGTACATGGTCTACTGCCGGCTGACGGGCTGCGGCTGCGATCGCGCCGCCGTGAAGCCGGAGGCGCCGCCCGAGAAGCGGTGAGGCTTAACTATGATCTGTGCTATTCGCGGTCCGATCATGCTGATCACGCTGGGCGTGCTGTTCCTGGCGGACTACTTCACGCCCTATCCGTTCTACAAGACCTTTCCGGTGCTGCTGATCGTTTTTGGCTTCCTGAAGCTGCTGGAGCGCATGGTGAGCGGGTCGAGCTCGGGCGGGCAAGCGCCCACGGGAGGACAGACATGAGACGGGGTTCACTGGCCGGGCCGCTGGTGCTGATCCTCATCGGTGTCTGGCTGCTGTTGAGCAACCTGCGGCACGACTTGAAGCTGTTCGACGTGGCCGCGCGGTACTGGCCGGTGCTGCTGGTGGCGTGGGGCCTGATGCGGCTGGTGGAGATCTTTATCGGGGCGCTGCGCGGGCGGCCGTGGCCCCGGCCCGGCATCTCGGGCGGGGAGTGGGGTGTGGTCATCGCGCTGTGCCTGGTGGGCTCGTTCATGTACACGGTCAACCACTTGTCCGTGGGCCACTGGGGATTCATCCAGGCGAACCGCATGGAGATCTTCGGCCGTCCGTTCGATTACCCGGTTGCGGAGAAGAAGATCCTGGCGCCCTCCGCGCCGCGCCTGCTCATCGAGAACCTGCGCGGGGAGGTGCGCGTGACCGGCGCCGACGTCAAGGAGATCATCGTCGGCGGGCGGAAGAGCATTCGCGCGCTGCGGGAGAGCGATGCGGATGCGGCCAATCGCCAGAGCGAGGTGGAGCTGGGCGTGCAGGGCGAGCAGGTCATCATCCGAACCAATACGGACCGCGTGACCGGCGACCAGCGGGTCTCGATCGACCTGGAGGTCACCGTGCCGCGCTCGGCTTGGGTGTCGGTGCGCGGGCGCGAGGGCTACGTGGAGGTCAACGACCTGAAGGGCGGCGTCGAGGTCTCCAGCGACGATGCCCGCGTGCGGCTGCGCAACATCGGCGGCAACGCGCGGCTGGACCTTCGCAAATCGGACCAGGTGCAGGCGGTGAACGTCGGCGGCGCCGTCGAGCTGATCGGCGGGCGCGGCGGCGACATTGACCTGGACACTATCGGCGGCGAGGTGACAATCAACGGCTCATATTCGGGCGACCTCCACTTCCGCAATCTGGCCAAGCCCATCCGGCTGCAATGCCCCGACACGGAGCTGCGGGTGGAGCGGATCCCGGGCGAGGTGCGCCTGGACCTGGACAAGTTCGGCGGGACGAACCTGGTTGGGCCGATCCGGTTCTCGAGCAGCCGCTCGCGCGACGTGGAGATCGACCAGTTCACGCAATCGCTTGACCTCTCCGTGCGCGGCGGCGACGTCCGGCTGCGGCCGGCGGGCACGACGCTGCCGCAGATCGCCGCCAAGACGCGGGACGGCAACGTCGAGTTGATGCTGCCCGAGAACGGCAGGTTCACTCTGAGGGCCGTGAGCGACCGCGGGGAAGTGAGCAACGACTTCGGCCCGGCGCTGAAGGTGATTCCCGGGCGCCGCGGTGACGAGGAGGGGCGTCACGGCGGGTCGATCATGGGGTCGGTGGGCCAGGGTCCTTCGATGGTGGTAGAGACCGACCGCGGCTCGATCACCGTGCGCAAGGATTCCGGCGCGGCGCTGTCCTCGCGCCAGGGAAACCGGGCACACGAGCAGCCGGGCAGGGCGCCAGAGAGCCCGGCCGCCCCGCTGCCGATCGAAGCGCAGTAGCGCGGAACGGGGCAGGCTACGGCCGCGTCTCCCAGAATTCCGGGATTTCGCGGGCTGTTTCCGGAATTCGACCCAGGCGGCCGCGCTCGGGCGCCGCGGGGCTAAGGCTCGGATGAAGAAACTCACTCCGCAACAGCGCTCGGAAGTGGCGCGCAACGCGGTTCGGGCGCGATGGGCGAAGGCGAAGGGAGCCAGCAAATGAGGATCGTCATCGAGCCGGTCAAACCCAATATCCACATCCTGTGGTGCCGAAACTGTAATGAGGTTCGGATGGGTGTGAAGGGTACCTGCGCTAAGTGCCGCTGCGAGATGTGGAACCTACACAAGCCGGACGCATTGGACCTGCTGGGGGAAGAGGCGTGCAATCCGGGAACGTACGCCCCGGAATTGGTCCGTCTCGCGGCGGCTTACGTAGGCAAAGACGCGGCCTGTCAGGCTGCCGAGCGTGCGATAGCAGACAAGCTGGCCAGAATCAAGCGTCGCGAAGGCAAGTTGCCATGTACGCGCGGACATCATCGGGTTGCTCAAGACGGCGCTTGCGATTACTGCGGCCAGCTGCTTTGCAGGCACGATGGCTGTGGCAACCTCGCTGGCGAGGAGGGAATGTGCGGCCGCCACCGCCGCGAACAGAAGCGACTGACGGCTGGCACGCGGGATCAGTTCGAGAGAGGTTAAGCGATGTCGGTTTACCGTCCGAAGTACCGCCACCCGAAAACCGGCGAACTGACCGAATCTCAAATTTGGTGGCATGAATTCACGTTCGCCGGCAAACGCATCCGCGAGTCCGCGAAAACAACGCTCAAGACGATGGCGCAAGAGTCCGAGAAACGGAAGCGGCTCGAATTGGAACGCGCGCTGGACGGGCTGGGCCGGTTCGCCGACGGCGTCGGGTCGACCGCGCGCGGCGACTCGGCCGGGAGCCTGGCGGAGGACCGGCTGGGGACGGTGGGGGCGGGCCAGTATTTCCCGTGCGGCGAGACGCGCGGCGGCGGCCCCGGAAGCGAGGTAGCGATACCACCTAATTAGGAGGCATGATGACTCGTGCGTTTGGGGTTTTGGCGGTTCTCGTGCTTGCGCCAATGCTCCTTGTCTCCGAATGCCTGGAGGTCTCCCAGCGCCAGGCCTTCCGGGTGGCGTTCCTGGTGTTCCGAGGCACGGTCATCCGGGTGCAAGATCTAGCCGGGGAGCCTCTTTCGGATGTTCGCACGGGCGAGCGCCAGCCCGCGCTATCCGGCCGCGACGGTGCGATCCTAGTCACATTCGCAGTGAATCGGGGCTGGAAGGGCCCGGTAACGCCGCGCATACAAGTCGTCGTCGTTGAGCGCCCGACGACTGGCGCTAGCTACCGGTTTCAGTACGGACGCGAGTACGTCGTGTACGCCATCGATCATATCAATCAGGACTGGGCTGCGCTTCGGCGCCTGAGTGGAGGGGCGGTCGTCTACGGTTTAGATCCTTGCACCGCTCGGGTGCGAACAGACGTCGCGGAGGAGTCGAGGCGGCTCGGGAGGGGACACCGAGTGCAGGAGCCAGGCAGGGCGCCAGAGAGCCCGGCCGCCGCCCCGCTGCCGATCGAGTCGCAGTAGCGGGGAGAGGGGCAGGCGACGGCGGGCGTCGCGGTTTGGGGCCGGCCGCCTGCTGCTTTCGCGCGCGGCTCTGCGAGCGGCCGTACACGATGAGGTGAGGCTTTGAGCCTTTTGAGATTCTCGATCGCCATGGTGTTGGTCGCACTGTGCGCTGATGCCGAGATATCGGGGACCGTTCGATCCGCGGCGGGAACGCCCTTTTACTACGGAACTGTTGCCCCGGCGTATGGACAGGCTGGGGGAGGGATCCAACTCTGGACGCCAAACCCCGCTGGTGTTGTGTATGCGCCCCCTCCGCCCATGGGCCCCCAAGAAAGGTCTAGGCGATAGGCAGTGCTGAATAGCGACTTAGAGCGGCAGTTAGCGCGAATTGAGCCGGGTATCAGACAGCGCGGTATGCTCTTACATCCCTGCTCGGTTGAGTGCAAGAACGGAACCATAGTGGAATGTGTCTACATGGTCGCCGAGGCGGACATTGTTCGCCTCACGGGCTTCACACAGCTGAAAGACACATGGAGCCGCAACAGGATTTCTCCCGAAGACATAGCGTCGATCCGGGAAAGTCCCATGCGGTTGCCCGCGAAGTTCGCGAATCAACTGTACGAGGCCGGCGAGTCCGGCATGGGTTATAGAGCCTTTACCGTGGTCTTTTCCTGGTGGTGTCGGCAAGAGTACGCACAAGCGTCTGTGGACTTTATCGAATACCCGTCTGGAACGGGGCCTTCAGACGTCAAAGCCGTGTTACCCCATGTCGGAAAGAGGCGGCGGCCAAGACTACAACCCGCGGTTTACTGGTGTGTGATCCCGAAATAGAACTCTTGGAGAGTTACGCGTTGTCGGAATCTAACGTTCGCGCTGCATCAAGAGTGCAGGACCCCGGTGACACCGGGACAGGCGCCTCACGTAGGCAACTCAGAATCCCTGCTGGAACGGCCCAAGTGTTTTCGAATGCGCCGCTCATAAATTTCGAGAACATCTGGTTCAACTACGAGCTTCCGGCTCTTGGCAACAATCCGAACGTAACGAACATTATATTCAATCCGGTACCCAGACCGTAATTATGAAACATCGGTTCCTCATTTACTCTATGTCCCACACGTGGGTAGTGGTGGACATTACAAAGATTGGCCCGACGGAGGAAATCTGCCCGAAACGGGGGCAGGAACATACCGTCCCACTGCGTCGGTTTCAGAGTTGGAGGGATGCCGAGCAGTATCTCCTGGAGTCAGGAGCCGACACCGAGGTGCTCCAGAGAACTACGACGTCGCTCAAGCAGACGGGTATGGCCGTGTTGACGATCGTGTGACTGCTGGTTGGAGGGACCGGTGTGAATATACTTAGAATCATGGGCCTGCTTACGAGACGTCCGTGCGGCATCGTTACTGAGTCCAAAGTGCTCGTGTGTAGCCTCGATACTCGATTTCGGGACTCGCTTGAGGCTGATAGCAGCGTCTACTCGAAGTACTACAGAGGCGTGCGTACGGTCTTCTTCTCGCGGATGAGTGACCTATTGAGGGCAATTGAAAGTGGCT
>JBEKLJ010000025.1:0-22804 GCA_050010255.1 Bryobacteraceae bacterium | reverse complement strand
CGCCATCGCGCCCACCGTGAGCAGCCCGCCCAGCAGCGTGCGCCGGTCGTTGATGATGCGGGCGCGGTCGGCGACGAAGAACGCCAGGAACAGGATCAGCGCCGGCTTGGCGAACTCCGAGGGCTGGAGGCTGATCCAGGGCCCCAGCTTCAGCCAGCGGTGCGCGTGGCTGTCGAGGAAGTAGACCAGGATCAGAAGTGGGAGCACCGCCAGGATGCCCCCGAAGGCCCACCGCTGGTCGTTGAACCGGCGGTAGTCCATCCGCTTCAGCCACATCATTGCCGCGAACGCCACCACCGCCCACGCCGCCTGGCGCACCAGGAAGTACGCACTCCAATTACGCGGCGGCTGCTGGGCCATGAACGAGGAGGCGCTGTAGACCATCACCAACCCGAAGCACACCATCCCCACCGTCACCCAGAACAGCACCCAATCGGTCTTCACGCGCTGCGCCATGTGAGATCAGCCCTCGGGGCGGTCTTGAATCACTTCGGCTTCAGACCTCCCACCAACTCTTTGAACACTCTCCCCCGATGCTCGTAGCTCTGGAACTGGTCGAAGCTGGCGCAGGCCGGCGCCAGCAGGATGGTGTCGCCCGGCAGGGCCTCGGAGTAGGCCCGGCCGACGGCCTCCGCGATGGTGCCGGCGTCGATCAGCCGCACCTGTCCGGCAAGCTGCGAGCGGATCTTCGCCGCCGCCGCCCCCACCAGCAGCGCGGCCCGCGCCTTCCCGGCCAGCCGCCCGGCCAGCGGGGTGTAGTCGCTGCCCTTGTCCTTGCCGCCCAAAATGATCCACAGCGGTCCCTCGAAGGCCTCGACGGACTTCAGGGCCGCGTCCACGTTGGTGGCCTTCGAGTCGTTGTAGAAGTCGATCCCGCTCACCCGGCGCACGAACTCGATGCGGTGCTCCACGCCGGGGAAGGTCTTGACCGCGGCGGCGATTCCCTCGAACCGGGCGCCGGCCAGGTGCGCCGCGCCGGCCGCCGCCATGACGTTCTCGACGTTGTGCCGCCCGCGCAGCGGGATGTCGGCGATCTCCAGGAACGGCTGGCCGTCGTGGCAGACCTGTCTCTGATCCGCGCGGATGCCGGAGCCGGCCGCGCCGGCCGAGCTGAACCACAGCAGGCTCGCGCGCGTGCGGCGGGCATAGTCGCGGCAGACGGCGTCGTCCAGGTTGAGCACCGCGAAATCGCCCGGCTCCTGCGTCTCGAACAGCCGCGCCTTGGCGCCGGCGTAGTTCTCGAAGGTGCGGTGCCGGTCCAGGTGGTCCGGCGTCACGTTGAGGCACACCGCGATGCGGGCGCGGAAGCGCTCTATGGTCTCCAGTTGGAAGCTGGAGAGCTCCAGCACGTTCCACTGGCCGGCTCGCGAGCTGGCGATCATCCCCGTCACCGGTTTGCCGATATTGCCGCCCACCTGCGCGGGGATGCCGCACTGGGCCAGGATGTGGCCGATCAGCGCGGTGGTGGTCGTCTTTCCGTTCGCCCCGGTGATTCCGATGGTCGGGCCCTGGAGGAAGCGCCCAGCCAGCTCCACGTCGCCAAGGACCGGGACGCCGCGCGCCCGGGCGGCCTCCAGCTCGGGCAGGTCCGCCGGAACGCCGGGCGCGATGATGATGAGGCCGGCGTCCTCGAACGCTTCCGGCGACTGCGGCTGGAAAGGCACTCCCAGCCGCTCCAGCGCCTCGCGGGCCTGGGGGAGTTCCTCGAGCGCCTTGGCGTCCACCGCGCGCACGCACGCGCCCCGGCCCGCCAGGAACTCGACGGCGGCCAGCCCGGACTGCGCCAGGCCCACGACCACGATGTTGCGACCTTCCAAATCCAACGTTAGAACCTCAAAACCTCCGCTCCCTTACGGTCGCGGCCCAGTTGCTTTCACCTCAGCTTCAGCGTGGTCAGCGCGAACAGCGCCATCACCAGGCCGGCGATCCAGAACCGGACGATGATCCTCGATTCGGCCCAGCCCAGCGCCTCGAAGTGATGGTGCAGCGGCGCCATCTTGAAAATGCGCTTCCCGCCCCGCAGCTTGTAGCTGGCCACCTGGAGGATGACCGAGAGCGCCTCCACCACGAAGACCCCGCCGATGAACAGCAGCAGGATCTCCTGCTTGATGAGCACGGCGACCACGCCCATGCTGCCGCCCAGCGCCAGCGATCCCACGTCGCCCATGAAGATCTCGGCCGGGTGGGCATTATACCAGAGGAAGCCCAGCGAGGCGCCCGTCATGGCGCCGCAGAAAATGGCCAGCTCGCCCGCTCCGGGAAGCCGGGCCAAGTCCAGGTACTTGGCGAACTCCGCGTGGCCGCTGGTGTAGGTGAGAACGGTCATCGCGCCGGAGGCGATGATCATCAGGCCGATCGCCAGGCCGTCCAGGCCGTCGGTCAGGTTCACCGCGTTCGAGCTGCCGACGATCACCAGGATCAGGAATGCAAAGAAGAACAGGAAGGCGAACACCCAGGTGAACGGGTTGCCGGCCAGCGAGTCGATCACCAAGCTGGGGCGGAACGACTTGAAAAACGGCACGTTCATGCCCGTCGCGTAGGCGCCGTGCGCCTTCAGCAACAGCAGGAAGGCGCCCACCCCGATCGCCACCAGGCACTGCGCGGCGAACTTCCGCCGGGCGGTGATGCCGAGGTTCTGGTGGCGGCGGAGCTTGGCGTAATCGTCCCAGAAGCCGATGGCGCCGAAAGCTACGATGGCAAACAGCGCGACCCAGACGTAAGGGTTGGTGAGGTTCGCCCAGAGCAGCGTCGGCGCCACGATCGAGATCAGGATCAGCACTCCGCCCATGGTCGGCGTGCCGGCTTTCTTCTGGTGCGATTTCGGCCCTTCTTCGCGAATGTGCTGCCCGATTTGGAACTCGCGCAGCTTGCGGATCAGCCAGGGACCGAGCACCAGGCACAGGAACAGCGCCGTCAGGCTGGCGAAGGCCGTGCGGAAGGTGATGAACCGAAAGACCCGAAACGGGCTGAAGTAGCGGTAAAGCTGTTCGTATAAGAGCCAATAGAGCATCGAATCCTACTCGAGAAACCTCTCCAGGGCCTTCTCGACCTGGGTGCCGCGCGAGCCTTTGAAGAGCACTGCGTCGCCGGCTAGGGCGAGCCCGCGCAGGAACTCCCCGGCCTCGGCGGGCTCGTCGAAAAAGAACGCGGCGTCGGCGCGCAACCCTGACCGAATAGCTGAATCGACCATGTGGCGGGCGGCGCCGCGAATCCCAACGAGCACGTCAATTCCGCACCGGACAGCATAGCGACCTATATCCCGGTGCAAAGTTTCGGCCCAGCGGCCGAGTTCGAGCATCTCCCCGAGCACGGCAAAACGCCGCCGTGCCGGCCAGTCCCGGAGCAGGTCCAGCATCGAACGGACGGCCTCCGGGTTGGAGTTGTAGCAATCGTTCAGAATGGTTACGCCGTTGTGCGTGAGCCGCTCGCCGCGCATCGCCGGGGGGGCCAGGGCGGCCACGGCTTCGCGCAGCCGTGGGGTGGCGATGCCGAACACGCGCGCCACCGCCAGCCCCGCCAGCAGGTTCAACACCCCGTGGCGGCCGGCCAGGCGGCTGCTGAAGTCCGTCCCGCCCACGCGGATGCGGACCCCCTCCGGGCCCATCTCGACCTCTTCCGGATGCACGTCGGCTGATTCCTGGAATCCGAAGGTGATGCTGCGGCCGGGGTGGACCTCAGCGAACCGCGCCACGCGCGGATCGTCGGCGTTCAGAACCGCAATGCCGTCGGGCGGGAGCGCCTCGATCAGCTCGCGCTTGGCCAGCGCCACCTCGTCGGCCGACTCGAAGAACTCCGCGTGCGCCAAACCCACATTGGTCACCACGCCCACCTGGGGACGCGCCATCCAGGCCAGGCGGCGGATCTCGCCCGGGTGGTTCATGCCGATCTCGATCACGGCGACCCTGGCGCTGGCGGGAAGCCGGAGGATGGACAGCGGCACGCCGAGGTGGTTGTTGAGATTCCCATCCGTCTTGCCCACGGGCATCTCGACCCCCAGCAGGGCGGCGATGATCTCTTTCACCGTGGTCTTCCCCGCGCTGCCGGTCACCGCGACCACCTCGCCGCTCCACCTGCCGCGCGCCCAAACGGCCAGTTGCTCGAGTGCGCGCCGTGCGTCGGGCGCCACCAGCACGGGCGCCCAAGCGCTCACCGGGTGCTCGGCCACGGCGGCGGCGGCGCCTCGCTCGAAGGCGGCTTCGATGTAATCATGGCCGTCGTGGCTCGGCCCGCGCAGGGCGAAGAAGAGGCTCCCCGGCTCGAGGGTGCGCGAATCGATGCTGTAGCCGGTGACCGGGCCGCCGGCCTCGGGCGGCTCGGCCGAGATGGCGCGCGCGACGTCCTGGAGGTCGAAGGTCACGGCTTGGCCTCGTAGCCCAGACTGCGCAGCGCCCGGCGCGCCACCTCGCGGTCGTCGAACGGCACCGTGCGGTCCTTCAGGGTCTGATAGGTCTCGTGCCCCTTACCGGCGATGATGACGATGTCGCCGGGCTGCGCCCGCCCGACGGCCAGCCGGATGGCCTTCTCGCGGTCCGGCTCGGCGATGTGCGGCGTGTCGTGCCGCCACAGGCCCACCAGCGCGTCATTGATGATGGCCAGCGGGTCCTCGGAGCGCGGGTTGTCCGAAGTGAGCACGACGAAGTCGCTCAGCTCGGCCGCCGCCTCGCCCATCAGCGGGCGCTTGGTGCGGTCGCGGTCGCCGCCGCAGCCGAACACCGTAATGACCCGCGCCGGGTTCAGCCCCCGCGCCACCGAGATCGCGTTTCTCAGCGCGTCGTCCGTGTGCGCGTAGTCCACTACCACCAGGAACGGCTGGCCCTCGTTCACCCGTTCGAACCGGCCCGGCACGGCGCGGCACTCGGCGATTCCGCGCGCGATCGTGTCCGCATCGATGCTCTGGGTGCGCGCGGCGCACCACGCCGCCAGAATGTTGTAGACGTTCATGCGGCCGGGCAAGGGAGAGCTCAGCGGGAACTTCTCGCCGCCGTAGTGCACCTCCAGGCGCAGCCCGTCGAAGCCGGAGTGGATTCCGCCGGCGCGCGCCGCGCCGTTCTCGATGCCGTAGCTGATCAGCTCGCTCGCGCCCGCGGCTTCGATCGTGCGGCCGTAGGGATCGTCGTGGTTGATGACGGCGAAGGCCGGGGGTGCAGCGCCCGCCCCTGCGAACAGCAAGCGCTTGGCGGCGAAGTAGTCCTCCATGGTGTGGTGAAAATCCAGGTGGTCGCGCGTCAAGTTCGTGAATACCGCGGTGTGGAACCGAATCCCGTACGCCCGTCCGAGCGCGAGCGCGTGGGAGGACACTTCCATTGTGGCATGGCTGCCGCCGGCCTCCTCCAGATCGTGGAACAGGCGGAACAGGTCGAGCGACTCCGGCGTGGTGTTCACCGCGCGGATGGCTTTTCCCGCCAGGCGGTGCTCGATCGTGCCGACCAGCGCGGTGGTGTGGCCGGCCGCGCGCAGGATCGAGTCCAGCAGGTACGACGTGGTGGTCTTGCCGTTCGTGCCGGTGATGCCGGTGAGGACCAGCCGCTCGTCGGGACGTTCGAAGAAGTTCCGCGCGGCCAGCGCCAGCGCCCGGCGGCCGTGCGCCACCTGAATCCAGGCGCCCGCGAAGCCTGCCTCCGCCGCCGAGTCGCTCACCACCGCCAGGGCGCCCCGCTCGATGGCCTGGCCGGCGAAGGCGCGCCCGTCAGCCCGCGCGCCCGGGAAGGCGAAGAACAGGAAGCCGCCGGAGACCTGGCGCGAGTCGTAGGCCAGGTCCGCCACGCGCGCGCCGGCGAGCGCCTCCGGCAGCGGAGAGGCCAGCGGCACGCCGGTGAGAACCTCCTCGATCGTCTTCATCGGAACAGCACCCGCACCCGCTCCCCGGGGTTCAGAGTGCTGCCGGCCGCCGGGGTCTGCCCGCGCGCCACGCCGCTGCCGATGGGGTCCACCTGGACGCCCATTGCCAGCGCCTGCTCGAGCACCGCGCGCACGGTCTTTCCCTCGAAGTTGGGCACCTGCGGCCCGCCGACCGTCACCCTCGCGGCCTGCGCCGGGGCCGGCCAGGCGGAGGGCGCCGCCGTGGACGCCCGCGCCGGTAGCGCCTGGGGCGGAAGGGCCTCCGCCGTCACGCCCAACTCCTCAGGCGGGTTGCTCAGCTCCGCAATGGCCAGGTCGTTGGCCTCCTCGGGGTTGGTGAGCGGCTCGGGTTCGGTCTCCGGGATGTCTTTGGGCACTTGCAGCATGCGCAGCGTCTCGGAGGCGACGGTGCGGAACACCGGCGCCGCCACGATGCCGCCGAACAGCTTCACTCCGTTCAGCGTCACGGCGACGACGATGGTCGGGTTCGTGACCGGCGCGAAGCCCACGAACGAGCCGTTGTAGAGGTGCGTATAGCGCCGCGTCACGGGGTCGAAGATTTGCGCCGAGCCTGTCTTGCCCCCGGCGGTGTACCCCGCCAGCCGCGCCGCCCTCCCGGTGCCGTGGAGCACGACGCCCTCCATCATCTGCCGCATCGTGATGGCGGTCTCGGGTCTGAGGATGCGCTGCGGCGGCTCCGACGGCTCGATCTCCGGCTTGCCGCCCGGCCGCTGCCTCTGGAGAACCAACCGGGGCTTGACCAGCACGCCGCCGCTGGCAATCACCGAGCAGGCCTGCGCCAGTTGCAGCGTCGTCGTGCTCACTTCATGGCCCATGGCCACCGAGCCGATCGAGCTTTTCCCCCACAACCGCAGGTCGCGAACCATGCCCCGGGACTCGGCCGGCAACAGAATGCCGGTCTTTCGGCCGAAGCCGAAGCGGCGGACGTAGTCGAGCAGGTTCCGCTCGCCCACCTTCAGGCCGATCTGGATAGCGCCGATGTTGCTCGACTTGGCGAGCACGTCGGCCACCGAGAGCGTCCCGTAGCCGTGCCGGGCTTCGTGGATGATCCGGCCGTAGAGGTTCAGCGTGCCGCCGCCGCAGTTGATCGGGGTCTCCGGCCGCAGCGCCGTCGTCTCCAGCGCCGCCGACACGGTGATGATTTTGAAGACCGAGCCCGGCTCGAAGGCCACCGAAACGGGGTAGTTGAAACGGGCGGCGGGATTGTCGCCGGGCTTCGGCCGCTGGTTCGGATCGAAGCTCGGGTAGCTGGCCATCGCCAGGATCTCGCCCGTGTAGGGGTTCATGACGATGGCGCTGCCGCTGGCGGCGCTGTACTTCTCGCAGGCGGCCCGAAGCTCGCGCTCGACCAGGAACTGGACCCGCTGGTCGATGGTGAGGACGATGTTCTTGCCGGGCTGGGCCGGCCGGGTGACCTGGGATTCGATCCCGCGCTCGAGCACGTCCGTCAGCACCCGCATTCGACCGGGGCGCCCGCTGAGCTCCTGCTCCAGTTTTCGCTCCAGTCCCAGGTCGCCGCGTTCCTCAGAGTCAACCGTCCCGACCACGTGGCCGGCCAGTGAACCGTCGGGATAATCCCGGTGAGGCTCCTGGCGAAACTCCACCCAGTCGAGCCGGAGGCTGCGCAGCGCCTCGGACTCGGCCCGCGAGATCTTGCGCTTCACCCACAGGAAGCCGCTGCCGCGCGGCTTGCGGTGCTCGCGCTTGGCCCGGCGGCCCTCCTCGACGGCACGCTCCATCTTCGCCAGCAGCTCCTGCTGGTCCACTCCCAGCACGCGCGCCAGAATGCCAGCGGCCAGCGGCCGGTCGGGTACCCGTTGGGGATTGATGGCGACGCTGTCGACCGGCGCGGTCATCGCCAGGATGTGGCCCCAGCGGTCGAGAATCGCCCCTCGCGACGCATCCAGGCGGACGGCGCGCAGTTGCTGACTGTCCGCCGCTTCCTGATAGATCCGGGAGGAGACCACCTGGAGATAGACCAGGCGGATGAGAATTCCCAGCGCCCAGAGGCACGCGATGAGCGCGAGGGCCACCAGGCGGGCACTGGTGCGCCCGCCGCGGTCCCGATTCTTCGCCTCGCCCCGCCGCCACCCCAACACCGTCAACCTCCGCGCGCCGTAACTGCCTGGACGTCTGCTTGCCGCCGTCCTCCTACTTGGTTACCTGCAGCGCTAGCGTGTCCTCGGGCGTCGGGTTGATGAAGACCACGTGCTTAGTGTCCGGGCTGACAAGCCCGTACTCCCAGGCGAGCCGCTCGAGCCGTTCCGGACTGAGCAGACGGGCCTCCGCGAGCTGGAGCTCGGTCCTCTCGGTCACCAGCCGCTCGTGCTCGCGCGCCAGCAGGTGGATGCGGTAGCCCGCCACCATGCCGAACGCCTTGGGCATGATCAGCATAATCAGCAGACCGGCGGCGCAGGCGCCCTTCGCGGCGTTCTTCCACGCTTTCCTTCCGGCAACGGGGTCGGCTTCCCGCACGACGCGGCTGTTGTCGATCTTCTTCGAGTAGAGATAGACGTCCTCGCACGGCAGCGGGCGCAGCCGCCAGGCGTCCACGTCCACGTTCCCGCGCTCGCGCGCAGGGGCGGCCTCCGCCATTACTTGCGCTTCGGTTCTTCTGAAAAACGCCGCTAGGGTTGCCATACCCGTCCCTCCGCTACTCGATCTCCACGGCTCGCAGCTTCGCGCTTCGCGAGGCCGCATTGGCTCGAATCTCTTCCTGGCCCGGCCTGAGGACGTGTTTGGTCAGGATCCTCGCTCGCTTCTCTCCGGCCAGCCGCCGGAAAGCCTCCTTGACCTGCCGGTCCTCCAGCGACATGAAGGTGATCGTGACGATGCGGCCGCCGCTCGCGACCAGGCCGGGCGCCACACGCAGCAATGCGTCCAGCTCCTCGGTCTCGAGATTCACGCGACGCCGCAACGACATGAACGTCTGGGTGGCGGGGTGCAGCCGGCTTAGGCGGGGCTTGGCCTCCTCGACGACGCGCGCCAAATGGAGCGTGTCGCGAATCGGCCGAGCCCCGACAATCGCTCTGGCTATCCTGTGCCGCCACCTCCCTTCTTCGCCGTATCGGTACAGCAGATCGGCGAGCTCTCTCTCGCTCCCCGTATTGACCAAATCGGCCGCCGTCAGCGACTGGCTGCGATCCATCCGCATGTCCAGCGGTCCCTTGGCCGCAAATGAAAACCCGCGTTCCGGTTCGGTCAGTTGAAGCCGGCTGGCTCCCAAATCCGCCAGCAGGCCGTCCACCTTCGCAATGCCCCAGGCGGCCAGAGCCTGAGGCAGCTCCGAAAAGCGCGCCTGCCGGTAGCGGATGCGCTCGGCCCACTCGGCCGTGTTCCGGCCGGCGATCTCGAGCGACTCGGCGTCCCGGTCGAGCGCCAGAACCCTTCCCGTCGTCAGCCGCCGCGCGATCGCTCCGGTGTGACCGCCCAGGCCCGCCGTCGCGTCCACGTAGGTCCCCTCGGGCCGCACGGCGAGGTACTCCAGGGACTCGTTCAACATCACCGGATAGTGCATACGGCACGGCTACTTCAGTCCCTTCCTTCGAAGCGCCTTCAAGTTAGCCGCCACGGCCTCGGTGGCGCGCTGGAGCCGGCGCTCGGACTCCGCCTCGCTGTAGATCTCCACGGCGCTGTTGTAGAAGCGCACAAACACCTTCTGGTCCTCGATCCCGGCCTGCCGGCGCAGCACCGGGGGCACCAGCACGCGGCCCTGCCCGTCGATTCCCGAAACCGCGCCCCAGTAATCGGCCATGAAAGCGATATCCTCGGCCGCGTCCGGGTCTTCCTCGTAGTTCTCCAGGATGCTGGCGTTCTGCCGCCAGGTCTCGATGGGGTAGACTCGAACCACGGAGCCGCCGTCGATGCTGGTGACAAAGTACTCCGGGTCGGGCAGCGTTCTGAGGTACTCTTCAAATTCCTTGGGCAGGCGCACGCGGCCCTTGTCGTCGCAACGCGACGGGTAGATGCCCAAGGGCGGGCGTGCCGGCGGAGTCTGGTTGAGGGACTCTTCCACCTTCTGACCTCAAATTACCATTAAATGCCACCATCGATTGTAGGGTGGCCTGGGGTAGGTTTCAAGAGGCAAACCCTTGCTTTGCAGATTTTTGGGCGAAACTACGGCGAAGGTGGTGGACTGAGGCGGGCCGTGGGTTGGGTGGCCGTCAACCCGGAAGGGTCAGGGCAGTTGCACCGGCACGGTTGCGTCCCCGAAATGGAGCGTCATCCTGCCTCCGGCACTCTCGGGGATGAAGAAGGCCAGGCATAGCCGCGTGGGATTCTTGAGGAGCGTGATCTCCAACGGCTCCTGTTCGGTCTTCCTGCCGAGACTGTACCCGTTGCCGGCCGCGTCCTTGGTGGTGACGGAGCCACTGACGAGGCCTTCCGTGGCCATGTAGGAGTAGGGGGAGCAGCCGTTGGTCCCGCCAATACCGACGGCAAGGAGCTCGGCCCGGGCGCTCATAGCGGATGGTTTCACGAAAGTCTCTTGGGTCTTGACCGTCAAACGCGAGGGGTCGGCGGACCCGAGTAGCGCACTCACCTCCAGTACGCGCATTCCCGGGTTGGGAACCGCCCGGCTGCTGCCGGCATTGAGCTGTTCCAGACGGTGTGCGGTGACCTCCCGGGCGGACCAGTTCGACCGTGAACAGGCTAGCTGGCTGGCGAGCATCAAGGCAAGAAGCAGAAAGAGCGCAAAGGATCGCATGTCGGAGTCCTCCTCCGGAGTATACGGCGGCCCAACGCCTGCGGGCTCCCACCGCGAGCGCGCCTGGTGGCAGCGCTGGATGCTGTTGCGGCACGCTCCTCGCGCCTCGTCACGGTCGTGGCGAGAAATGCGGGCTAGAAAGCGTACCTGAGACCCAACTGAACCTGGCGGGGCGGCTTGCTGCCGTAGGCATTCGCCGAGAGCACCATCCCAAACGTGGGCGCGTCCAAGGTGTGGCTGGGGATATCGAAGTTCGGATGGTTGAACAGGTTGAAGAGTTCAGCCCGAAGTTGCAGACGCCGCCCCTCCTTGCGGAAGGAAATGCTCTTCGACAACGAGAAGTCGAGATTGTTCAGGCCCGGGCCAATCAGAATGTTCCGGCCCGCGTTGCCAAAACTGCCGGGACTGGGATCAGTGAAAGCGCACGGATTGAACCAGCTCTGCGGCTGCTTCACCTCGTCAGCGGCACGTCCGCCTTGAGATTGCGTCGTCTGGCAAGCGGCGTCAGGGTTATTGGGCACGGGGCCGGGCCGGAAGGGGTCGGCGATCAGATCCGGCCGGGCGGGGACGCCGAACGCGGTGATGGCGGTGCTGGTCTGCGTGCTGGGGAGGTTGACAGTGAAGGGGTGGCCCGTCTCGAGCGTCAGAATCCCCGCCAACTGCCAGTTGCCCAAGAGATGCCGGCGCAGCCCCGGGCGGTTCAGCCACCTGCGGCCACCGCCGAAGGGCAAATCATAGAGGTAGCTGAAAGCAAAACGATGGTGAGTCTGGAAGTCGGACAGCCCCCGCTCGGCGCGGAGGTTCTGAGAATCCTGAGGCAGACCCGAGCCGACGCTGCCACTGAAAACAGCCGAGTCGTTATCGAGGGACTTCGAAAAGGTGTAGGCAGCCAGGAAGGCCAGCCCCTGGCTCACCCGCCTCTCCGAGCGGAATTGCAGACCATTGTACGAACTCGAGGCATCCGAGGACACGTAGAGGATGGACGAAAACTGCGGGTATGCAACGGCGCCGGTGTCGGGGCGCGCCTGGTTGAGATCCCGCGGAGAGGGCAGATGCGTGCCCTTGGACCCCACATAGGCCAGGTCCATCATCCAGTTGGGCCGCAACTCATACTGCAAGTCGACGTTCCACTGCTGCATGTATGCGTCGCGCAGATCGCGGGCGATCACGTTGGGCTGCACCTGCGGGAGCCCCGGCTGGCTGAGGATGTCTTGAATGACGTTCGTGCCGCTGTTAAGGAAAGCGGCAATCTCGTAGAACGGCGGATTGGTTCGGGGAAAGATGTTGATGTTCAGGATGCCCACGTCGTAGAAGATTCCGTACGCGGAGCGAACCACCCAGCGCTCGCTCTTCAGCGGCCGCCAGGCCACGCCAATGCGCGGCGCGAAATTGTTGAGGTCCTTGTTGTACGTGGCTCGGGGAACCCCATCTGTGCCCGCCCGGATGAACTGGCAGTCGGGCTTAGGAGAGCATCCGACAGAGGCTGAGCTGAGGTCGGGAACGCTGAAGCGATCGTGGATCTCAACCGGCGGGCTGTTGTACTCGTACCGCAGTCCAACGTTGAGCAGGAGGCGCGGCACAACGCGGATGTCGTCCTGGATGTAGTAATTGAGGCCGGTGCTGCGCAGCCCGTTGAAGGTGTCGCCTTTGACCGCCACGGCGTAATCGGGCATGCCGGAGAGCAACTGCGCCAGGGCCTGCATCGGATCTCCGCTCAGGCCGCCAAGGAAAAACCACTCGCCCCGCGCCAGGAAGTCGATGTAGGAGTTCAACTGCATGCGGCGGATGTCCGCCCCGAACTTGAATTGGTGACGGCCATAGTTCCAGGCCAGGTTGTCAGCCAGGTGAAAGGTGTTGTCGTGACGGTCTTGCGGGTAGTTGATGGGTTCGCCGATTCCGTCGAAGGCAAGGATGCTGACGTTCGGAAACCCAAGGTCCACGGGGTTGGTCAGCACCGTCGGGAAGCCCAGAGCCTGGCTCTCGTTGGTGCCATGGTGCTCCTGCAAGACGGCGGCCCTCAGCCGGTTGAACCCGAAACGAAGCTCGTTGACCAAGCGAGAGTTCAGAATGTGCGTCCAGCTCAACCCTGTGTTCTGGGCATGGTTGAGGGTAAAGCTACCGTAGCCGGGCAGGTTCGTGAACGCGTTGACGGGATCGAAGGGGTTGAAGCGGTTCTCGTCGAACACAGCGTAGTGGCCCGTGATGGAGTCGTTGGCGCCGGCGCGGTGGTCCAGTTTGATCAGCGGCGAATTCACCGAGTTGCGAATCACCGGAGAAGCGGTGAACGTGTTTGAGGTCGCCAGGTCCGGGCCGACGTTGGCCGCCGGGAGCAAGTTGAACACCGCCTCGCCCGCGGGATTGCGATACGGGGGAGGCACCATGGCCAGAATCCCGGCGCGCTCCATCTGGGAAGGCACCGTGGCTTGCCGCGTGGTCGCCTGTCTCAGGCGCAGCCCTTCGTAGGAGACAAAGAAGAAGGTCTTGTCTCGACGGATGGGTCCTCCGAGGGTCCCGCCAAACTGGTTGCGATCGAAGCGGGGGATCTCGCCGCACGTGCCAGGCGGGGAGGCGGGGGTGCAGTAGGGCAGATCGAAGAAGTTCTTGGCGTCCAGATTCCGGTTGCGGAAGAACTCGAAGACACTGCCATGAAGCCGGTTGGAGCCGTTTCTTAGAACCACATTGATCTGGGCGCCGCCGCCGCGGCCGAATTCGGCCGAGTAGTCGCTGGACTGCACCTTGAATTCCTGGATGGCGTCGATGGACGGCAGGACGACGTACTGATTGATGTAGGGGTCGTTGTTGTCCACCCCATCCAGGAGGAAGTTGTTCGACTGCTCGCGCGCGCCATTGACGCTGATGGCCCCGCCTTGAGTAGAGTTCTGAGAACCCTCGGCGGGCGGCTGTCCTCCCGCGACGAGCAGAACCAAAGACAAAAAGTTGCGCTCGTTCAGGGGCAGCTCGCGCACCTGGCGGCGATCGATCACCTGGCCCAGGGTCGACGTGTCAGTCTGGACCAACGGAACGGTGTCGGTGACGGCGACTTCCTCGTTGACCCCGCCCACCTGAAGCGTGAAATCGACACGCGCGGTCTGATCCACATCCAGGTTTACGTCGCCATAGACGCTCCGGCGGAAGCCCGCCTTTTCGACGGTCACCTGATAGAGCGCCGGGGGCAGAAGCGGGACGTTGTAGTCGCCGTCCTCGGTAGTCACCACCTCGCGGGTGGCATTGGTCTCCTGGTTGCGCACCGTAATGCGAGCTTTCGGTACGACGGCCCCACTGGGGTCGAAAACCGTACCGACGATGGTCCCGGTGGGCCCCACGGCGAACAGTGAAGCGGCCAGCGAGCATTCAACTGCAAAGGTGCGCAACAGATATCCGCCACGCATTGTCCTCTCCCTAGTGGATGGTCTCCAAGCGAGTTCGGCTGAGCGTTCGGTCTTGAGCCGGGATTCCCGTCTTGCCCGCCCGCTTGCGGCCAGTATACAACGACTTGTTTCCCTTCGAGCATTCCGGGCCGTCTATGCGTCCGATACTGTGAGGCCTCGGCAGGTCTGCCATTGTGGGCGGCAGACGGCGATCTCGAAAACTGGGACGACAGCTCCACCGTTCAGTGCCGGCAGAGGCGGCCCAGCACTCAACTTTTCCTCAGCTCCAAACGTCTATCCCCTTGAGGTCTGATTGCGGATACCGGTTTTTTGGCCTACATCGAAACGACGAGGGATGTTCCTCAGCATCTGGTATTTGGTCCCGCTTCTCATCGCCCTGCTGTGGGTTTTAGCCTCGACGCTCGTCCGTTTCATCCGTGCCCACGCATTATTCTGAGACTTCCGAGCGGGTCGGTGAACGCCGCTTCATCCAACATGGAAGGCCTCCAGCGCGCGGCCCTCTGGGGCGTAATGTTCAACGCCGCGGCAATCTGGAGATCCTGCCTGCCCGCCACCGCGACGTCTGAAAGCTGACAGCTGAAAGCTGGCAGCTAAAAGCTGATACTTGCCAATCTCCCACAACGGAACGTGGGCACGCGTAGCTGGAGAGACGGGGGTCTATCACCAGCTACCAGACGCGCAAAATGCCAAGGAAGTGCCGCGAGAACGCGCACGCGGTATCATCCCTGCTTGATGGCGGCCACACCCGGAAGCGCCACCGGGCGGCCGGCGCCGGTCGAAATCATCCGGTTCCGCCCGCGCCACCTGGCCCGCATCCTCGAGATCGAACGCGCGGCGTTCGCCGAGGGACCCTACACTCGTGCGGTCTTCCTGGACCTGTACTCGCAGTGCGGGGAACTGTTCCTCGTCGCCAAGCTGTTGGGCCGCATCGCCGGATACATCGCGACCTGCGCGGGGGACGGCGGGGCGGAAATCATCTCGCTGGCGGTCGATCCCGAGCATCGGAAAAAGGGCATCGCCGCGGCACTGCTCGAGTATACGCTGGAGCGGCTGCGGGTATTCGGCGTGCGCCTGGTCGAACTGATGGTGCGCGTGGACAACGAAGAGGCGATCCGCTTCTACCGCCGCTTCGGCTTCCGCCGGGTTCAGGAAGTGCCGGGCTACTACGAGAACGGCCGCGCCGGCCTGCGGATGCGCCGGACCGTTGCCGGTGAGCTAAGGCGCTTATGATTCCGATACGAATTTTCTATTTGGTTTCACGGGCGGAAGCGTCTAGAATTCAATTAACGCTACGGCAGCGCGAGACGCCGTTCGGTCCCACGTCGCGCCCGTTCTAGAGGATTCCACCAAAAACACGGCGAGGTTCCGCACATGGAACGCATGAAGTGCGTGTGCACTGCTTTGATAGGTTGTCTGCTCGCATCCGCGGCCGTTGCGCAGACACCGGCGCCATCCCAGCCTGAAGCCGAGCAGACCCCCGCGCCCGCGCCGGCCGCGACGCCCGCTCAGGGACCGTTGCCGGCCCCTGCCGTAGTAAGCCCGCTGCAGTGGCAGCCCCCGGCCGTCTTCGACGCCGGGCCTTTCGGCAAGCTTGCGGTGAACGGCATTCTCGGCGGCCTGGGCATGTGGACGGGGAACCACGTGCCGGGCGATGACACCACGCAGGCGGCTCTAAGCAACGGGCAGATTTTCGTGCAAAAGACGGACGGGTGGTTTCAGTTCTACCTGCAGGCGGGCGCCTACAATATCGCGTCTCTCGGAGTGCCATTTCTCGCTACCGACAAGACCGTGAGCTACCTCTACGGCCCGCTGCCGGTCGCCTTTATTAAACTTGTGCCAGGGAAGAACACCTCGATCCTGGTCGGCGAGCTGCCGACCCTGATTGGCGCCGAGTACACCTTCACCTTCGAGAACATGAACATCCACCGTGGCCTGCTGTGGAACCAGGAGAACGCCGTTAATCGTGGAGTCCAAATCAACCAGACCATGGGCAAGTTCACGGCGTCGCTGAGTTGGAACGACGGTTTCTATTCCAACCGCTACAACTGGCTGACCGGCTCCCTGGCCTATACCAACGGGCCCCACAGCGTGATGTTCGTGGGAGGCGGAAACCTGGGGCAGACAAACTATCAGACTTTTGCCACACCCGTGCAAAACAATGGCAGCATTTACGACGTCATGTACACGTACACGAAGGGGCCCTGGATCATCCTGCCATACTTTCAATACACCAACGTGCCGACTAACCCGAAGATCGGCATCGTGAGGGGAGCGTCGACCGCAGGCGGCGCCGTCCTGGCGAGTTGCGCTTTCAGGCACGGCTTCTCACTCGCGGGGCGCTGGGAATATATCAGGAGCACGGGGAGCGCCGCCGACCAATCCGTCAATCTGATGTACGGCCCGGGCAGCGCAGGCACGTCGGCGACTCTGACGCCGACCTTTCAACACGGAGGCTTCTTCGTTCGCGGGGATGTTTCCTGGGTTCATCTGGCCCGCTTCACGCCGGGTTACGCCTTTGGTTCCACGGGCACGAGCGCAAACCAGCCCCGCGCCATGGCCGAATTCGGGTTCATCTTTGGCAACAACATCGTTGCGAGGAAGTAGCCTCTTCGGTCTCGCAGCCACGCGGCACCGGCCTGGCACGGCGCCGCCCGCTTCCAGCTCTCGAGGGTGTTCGCGCTGGCGCCCCGCCTGGAGTGGTTCAACGATGCCGATGGTTTCGCTACCGGGACGGTGCAGAAAGTGAAGGAAATCACTCTCACGGGCGAGTTCAAGCTCCGGGAGGGAGTCCTGACCCGCCTCGAATACCGCCGCGACTGGTCCAATGCTCCGTTCTTCGACCGCGGGTCTGCCCCCGGCGCCTACAAGAACCAGGACACGCTGCTGGCCGGTCTGGTGCTGTACTTCTCCGCAAAGAGGTAGGGGGGCTTGGCCCTCACCCGCGCCGCGCCATGTACAGCAGCAGCCCGAAGACCACCACGGGAATCAGCGCCAGCATCACATAGAACAGGATTCTTCTCAGCCACGGCGTGCGCCGGCGCTTATCCGGAGTTCATCACCCACAGCGAGGATCCCTCGCTGCCGTCCTAGCCCCACCGGAACGACGTCTGAAAGCTGGCAGCTGCTGTCTGATAGCTGGCAGCTGCTGTCTGATAGCTGGAAGCTGATAGCTGGTAGCTGATACCTGCCAATCTCGCAGAACGGAACCTGGGCAAGCGAAGCTGGAGAGAAGGGGATTTCACGCCAGGGATAAGGGATCGGTGCACGCAGCGCTTCCCAGATCGCCGTCTGGGGTCAACTTCCGAGTGGGCGACCTTCCATCCTCGACGGTTGCTCCGCCGCGACCCGACGGAGTTTGGGCATATCTGCGGGTAGGGCGTGTTACAGCCAGGTGGCGGCAACGCGTCCCCCGGCTCTCATGGGCAAAACAGCACGCGGTCGCAATACTTCAGCTTGCCGGGCGTGAAGTACTCCTGCCACCAGTCGTCTTCTTCGCTCAGGCACAGCGGCTCGGCTGTGGTCGCGTCCTGCTGCACGGCCCGGAAATGGAAGTGGTCCACCAGACCGACGGCCTGCGCGGCGAAAATCGACGCTACCGCGCCGTCCCGCAGCTCGATCAGGTTGTCGCCGTTGGATGTCTCGCCCCCCGCCGCCAGATTCGACGAGCCCGTGTAAACCTTTGCGTTGGGCGTGTTGAAATCGATAACGACGAACTTGTCGTGGATTACTTGCCCCGCCCCGCCGCTGATTTCCTGTTGGAACGGCTCCGGCACATGCTTGGAGAGATACGCGAACGGCGTCAGAATCCCGTTCGGGGAACCCGGTTTGTATAGCGATGCCCCCGCCTGTGACTGCGTCACGCCGTAGGAGAAGATGTTCGTCTTCGCCGCCAGCTCCTTGATCTGTTGCAGGACGTCTCCGCCGCCGCCGAGTTCCATGATCGCGAACAACACTGAGCTCTGGGCGCCCTTGATGGCCTCCGACACGCGCCCCAGCGAAACTTCCGCCGTCTTGTGCGGCGAGAACGCCAGCGCGTAAGTGGGCAGGTCCGGCCGGTCCGGCATATCGTGCCAGGCGCCGGCGATCCCGGAAGATGAAAACTTCGGCATGTCTTTGAACGACTGCTGGAAGGCTTCTTCGTAAAGGGCCGCGGTGTCCGGGTCATCGAAGATCAGGACGTTATTCGCCTGCACGTATAGCCCGCGCACCGAAAAATTCGCCGACCCGGTCAGCACCCGCACGGCTTGGCCGTCGTGTTTGTGAATGAAGACCTTGTCGTGCGCGAAGCGCTTGAAATGGCCGGTGTGCACATTCGCCTGGCCGGCCGAAGCGATCAGCGCATTCTTGGCGAGGATCTCCATGGCCCCTGGCTTGGTATGGAGCGAGGCGTCGTCGAGCACGGCCCGCAGCCGCCCACCGAAGCTCTTCAGCCTGGCGATGATGTCGGGCTCGTCGAGGTCGTAGGCGAAGACGTCGAGTTCGCCCTGCGGGTCGTCGAAGCACCCCTTCAGGAAATCGAAGACCATGCAACGCGCATGAAACCCGAGCCATGCGTATTGCGCTTCGTACGAACTCGTGTTGTAGTCGATGGATTTCACGGCCGGACGGATGGGCGCGTTGTGAAACTGGTCCACGTACGCCTGTGACGATATGAAACCACGAGTAAAGCCGGCTTGGAGCTTGCCCGATTGGAATGGTCCGAGGTCGAGCGAAACCGAAACCGTGGCGCCCGGCTTCAGTGCCCCATCCTGGTGGTACATCGCCGAGATTTCGTAAGTGTACGCACCGGGTTCGCGCCACGAAGAGAAATCCACCCACCGGAACTTCTGGTAGGGCGCTTCGTTGGTCGGTGTAGAGATGGCCTGCCGCTGGGCTGGCGTGGTCTCAGCGGTAACCGCATCTTTGAAATTCAGCCGGTTCTGAAGCCAGAAGGCTTTCCCGTTCGGCGGCGTGCATCGCGCTGCGAATCCGGCAAACCCTGCCGCGGGTTTCTGTTCCAGGTTGAACGCCAGCAGGACCGAACCGTCGCCGCGGTACGCGGTGACCTTCAGCCCGGCCTGAGTGGCAGTCGCGACCGCCGCATTGGCCCTGGCGGGCGCACCACTCAAAGCTCTGCTCCCTGCCGTGGTGGACATAAGCGCTCCCTTCCTTCGAGCAATTATATACCGGAAAACTGGCAACCGTTGGCGGGAATTTACCCGGGCCGTCCATGCGAAAGACAGGGAATAATGACCATTTTCACGGGCGTCACCGGCTACCTAGGCGACCGGCTGCTCAAGGCATTGGAGCGCACCGACCGGCAAGTTCGCTGCCCGGCCCGCCCGGAGAAACCGATCCCGCCAGCGCGCGGCCTTTTTCGGCGTAATGTTCAACGCCGCGGCAATCTGGATATGCTGCCTGCCCGCAGCCGCGAAGTCTGAAAGCTGACAGCTGATAGCTGGCAGCTAATGGCCGAGGGCTGATCGTCGGCGGCTATTTGATGTGGTACAGCAGTATCCCGTACCCGACCCCCGCTTCGTCGGCGCTGTGCGCAGCCTGGAACGCCATGAACCGGCCGTCGGTCGATACCACCGGGTTCGAGGCCTTCCCGCCTTCGTAGTCGTTGAAGCGAGTCAGCCGCACGAAGTTCGCTCCCGTGCCGTCCAGCTTGAGCTTCCAGATATCGATCTGTCCCGGTCCGCCTCTGCCTCCCAGCTCGCGCGTCTGCCGGTCGGATTCGACGCAGGTGTGCTCGCCGTCGGGCCAAATGCCTTCGGGTTCGTTGTATGTGCCCGGCGCTTTCGAGAAGTTCGTCACTTGCCCCGTCTCTAGATCGATGCCCATCACCGACGCCGCGCTCGGCGGTTCGTAGCACGTGAACGTCATCTTGCGGTCGTTGTCGTAGAAGTCCTGCGCCTCGATGAAGCAGGAGCGATCCCTGCTCTCGTAGACCATCCTCTTGTTCCTGAGCTTCGGCACGCCGCCGCTCAGGTCCAGCTCCGCCACAACCAGCCTCGAGTAGTCGTTCGGAAACTCGGCGCGAAACACGGGGATGGGCGCCTCCGGCGCGGAAGCAGCGCGTTCCGAGGGAGAGAAACGCTCTCGCACCAGCCTCTCAAGAGGCCCCTGCGCCAGCGTTTGCGAATAGGCGATGCGGAGGCTCTTCTTCGAAATCGCCGCGCCCTCGCTCATCCTCTCGTCCAGGCGCACGGGTTTCGAGCCCGGCTGACGCGATAGAAACCACAGCTCGTTGTCGCGCGACCGGCTCGTGCGGACATCCTCGAATCGAGCGGGACCGATCAGTATGTAGTCGCCCGTCACCAAATGCATCACGCGGAGGAACGCCGCGCCCGGCAGGTTGCAGGTGAGGCACCGGATCACGCGCGTCTTCAGGTCGATGACGAAGGCATCGCCAAAGCTCTTGGCCATGAAGGCCACGCTCTGGTTGTCCGGCGAGATATCGGCGCGCTCGCCAAAGTGCGTCAGGATTTCGATGTTGCCCGGCAGATGATCCAGCGGGTTGCCCGGCTTGCGCTGGGCCGCCAGCAGCGCTGGCAGAAGCAGTGCGAAAAGGACTCTCATTTCAGAACCTCGGCTCTCCTTGCGGGGCGGATTCCCTGGCCGGGCCCCCCGGGTCCGCGCCGCACCCCACGGTTGGCGATGCCCGGGTCTGGAGACCCGGCGGCGGGCGTAGACGCCCGCCCTACTCAATCCCGGCCATGGCCGCGCTAGTGCGGCTTAACGGTTTCGCCCTTCTTGAGCAGCGTAGGCTTCTTGGGCTGCTGCGCCGCTTCGTCGGCGCGCTTGGCTTCGGCGGCCTTCTTCGCCGCGAGGTCCCTGGGTCCCGTCACGCTTTCAATCTGCTCCTTCTCGCGCTTCTCGCGCTCGCCGACCTCGGCAGCGCGCTGGCCGAGGTCCTCGCGGGAGGCCTCCAGACTGTCGCGCGTGGTTTCGATGGCCTGAGCCAGCATGAACTCGTAGCGTTCCAGGTCCGTCGGCTGGCTGTCCCGGATCTTCTCCAGGACCGGCAGGAACCCCGTCTCGGCCTCCGCGACCGCCTTCATGACCAGGGCGATGTCGAGCTTGCGCTGGAGCGCGTCATCGGCGACGGTGTCGATGGCGTCGATGATCTGGCCGTACTCCTCCAGCAGATCGTGAATCATGCCGCTGCGGCCGGCCTTCTGTTCCTTGAAAAGCTGCTGGACCTGGTCGAGCCGCTGCCGGGCGAACTGCAGGTAGAGCTTCAGCCGGTCGCTCGGGTCCTGCGCCTCGCGGACCTGGTCCACCTCGTCCGCCGTCAGGAAATCCCGCTGCGCCAGCGACGGAATCGCGCACATCGCGAACGCGAAAACGAGCAACGCTCTCCGCATCATTTCTTCTTCTCCCCCAGGAGGCCCCTAAGCAGATCGTCACGGACCTTCTGGACGGCCGCACGGACCTCGTCCAGCACGCTGCGGTCCTCGTAACTCATCTGCTCCCGGAAGTCGTCCAGGCGCCGCAGCAGTTCCCGCGTCCTGATCTCGGCACGCTTGAAGTGCGTCGGCCTGCTGCGTGGGTTCTTGTGCGTCGCCAGCAGGGAGCTGTAAGCGAGCTGGACCGATTGTTGGACCTCGTCCAGCGCCGCCGTGGTCCGCTGGAGGTCGCCCGCGGCATAGGAGTCGCGAGCGGAGTTGAGCGCCGCGCCGCCATTGGCGAGCGCCATCCCGGCCCGCTTCTCCAGGTTCCGCTCCGCCTTCACCGCATCCAGACCGGCCCAGACCGGCAGCGCCAGGGCGAGGGCCGCGAGCAACATCCGGAACGCGCTCAACGGCTCACCTCCGCTCCAGCTCCCGGCGCAGGACCAGGATTCTCTGCCGCGCTTTGAACTCCTCATTCGGGTTCTTCCCCTGGCTCGCCGCCAGGAACTTCTCGTAACTCTCGAGCGCCCCCTTCAAGTCCCGCGTCCGGTCCAGAACGAGCGCCCGGAGGTACTGGTGGCCGGCCGTCTCGCCGCCCAGCGCGCGGACGCGGTCCAGCACCGCCAGCGCTTGCGGATAGTTCTCCAGTGAGACGAGCATCGCCGCCAGTTCGTTCCAGGCCGGAACGGAGTCGGGCTTCGCCTGCGCCACGCGCGAGAACTGCTGGGCCGCCTCCGCGAACTTCCGCTGGTCGCGCAGCTCGCGGCCGTAGGCCATCCGGAGGTCGAGGTTAGCGGGGTCGGCGGCCACGGCCTGCTCGAGCACCGGCAGCTCCTTCTCGGGCTGGTGCGCCCGGCGGTAGGCCTGCGCCAGCGCCAGCCGGTTTGCCGAGCTCGGCGAGGTCGCCACCGCCCACTGCAGGTGCGGGATCGCCTCCTCGGGCCGTCCGGCCTCGACCAGCAGTTGCCCCAGCCGCTCCCGCACGGCGACGTTTTCCGGGAACTGCGCGTAAATCGGGATCGCCTCGGCCGCGCGCCCGGCCTTCTCGTACAACTCGGCCAGCTCCAGCAGGCCGCCCTTCAGGCTCGGATCCAGCTCGGCGGCGCGGCGATAGTGCGGGCTGGCCTCGTCGATCCGGTTCTGCCGAGCCTGGGACCGCGCCAGACCGAGCTCAGCCGCGGCAGAATTCTGATCCAGCGCCAGCGCCGCCTTGTACGATTCCTCGGCCTTGGCGTACTCAGCCGCTTCGAACAGCGCGTCGGAGAGGTAGAGCCGCGGGCGGAACTCCGTCGGCTTCCGCGCCGCGGCCTGTTCCAGGTACGGCGCCGCCTCGCGGGCCTGCTTCTGGCGCAGCAGCACCATGCCCAGGTTCAGCTCGGCTTCGTAAAGCCCCGGCTTCAGCTCCAGAACCTTCCTGTAGCCCGCGATCGCCTCGGCGTCCCGGCCGAGCAGGCTGTTGGCCAAGGCCAGGTGGA
>JBEKLJ010000024.1:0-23116 GCA_050010255.1 Bryobacteraceae bacterium | reverse complement strand
TTCTAGCCCGGATGTTTCAGCAGCAATCTGCCGCGGCGCGCGATAGCAGCGCGTGGCAGGGGCAGGCAGTCACAAGAACCGGGTACAGACAGCTCTGTCCACTCGCTGCGCTCGGGACAGAGTAGTCTGGCCCCGGTTCTTGTGCGGACCCCGGCGGAGCGCAACTGGAGTGGATGCGGCTCTATCGCGCGCCGCAACGGGAAGCTGGTGAGAAATCCGGGCTAGGGGATGATCGCGGTCTTGAGATGGCCGTTGTGGCTCATCAAGTGCCGCATCACCTCGAGCAGGTTCGTCAGCGGCTCCTCGCGGTTGACGAAATCCTGTGCCGTGATCACGCCCCTCTCCACCAGCCCGAGCGCCTTGCGGATCAGCGCCGGCGTGTGGTGGAAGCTGGCCTTGCAGGTGATCTCGGAGTAGTGGATCAGGGAGGTGTCCAGCGAGACGTGGCTGTCGCTCGGGCAGCCGCCGAAGAAGTTGACCGTGCCGCCTTTGCGGACCATCTGCACGATCAGCTCCCAGGTGTGCGGTTTGCCCACCGCCTCGATGCCCACGTCGGCGCCGCGCCCGCCGGTCAGCTCGCGCACCACGCGCACCGGGTCGTGGATCTTGGGGGTGGAGATCAGCTCATCGGCGCCCAGCGACGCCGCGCGGTTGAGCTGCGTCTGGCGCCGGCCGAGCGCGATCACTCGCGCGCCGACCGTCTTGGCCAGCCGGACGAACATCAGGCCGATCGGTCCCAGGCCGATGACGGCGACAGTGTCGCCTTTGCGTACGCCGCTGTCCTCGACGCCCTTGAGCACGCACGCCAGCGGTTCCACCAGCGCCGCGTCCTGGTAGCTCATTCCGGCCGGAATCTCGTGCAGATTCTGCTCCACGATCCGATCCGGAATCCGGATGTACTCGGCGTAGGCGCCGTTGTTGAACAGCAGGTCCTCGCAAAGGTTCTGCAAGCCCTTGCGGCAGTAATAGCACTCCAGGCAGGGCGCCGAGTTGGCCGCCATCACGCGCTGGCCTGTGCGGAAACCTCTAACCGCCGGGCCGACCTCGACAATATCCCCAGCCAGCTCGTGGCCGAACACCGCCGGAGGAATGATCATGCGCGCGTGGTATCCGCGCTGGAAAACCTTCACGTCCGTGCCGCAGGTCAGCGCCGCGCGGACGCGCACCAGAACGTCCCCCACGCCAATCCTGGGAACGGCTACCGGCTCGACGAGCAGGTTCTCTCTCCCGTACAGAACGGCAGCCAGCATTCGATCGTTCACTCTGCCCACCTCGGTTGTGGTTCCACGATGATCTTCAACGATTCCGCATCTGGATGCTGCGCCAATTGGATTCCATGCCTGATCTGATCCAGCGGCAGGCGGTGCGATACCACAAGCTCCACCGGCACCTCGCCGCTAAAAACTAACCGGGCAGATTCCTTCTGCAAATCGACGGACGCGCTATAAGAGCCGAAGAGCGCTCGCTCTCCGACGCAAATGTCCGCTCCAGACAATTCTACACGTTCTTGATGGGAAGTTTGTGCAAAGAGAAGAATCCGGCTACCCGGCCGTGAGGACCGCATCGCCTCCTCCACGATGCCCGGGGCGCTGACGGCCACGATGACCGCGTCGGCGCCGCGCCCTTCGGTGCACCTCTTGACCTCGCGCTCGACATCCGTAAGTTGTGGATCCCAAACCTCTTCTGCGCCGAACCGCAGCGCCAGCTCCCGGCGGCGGCGAATGCTGTCGGTGGCCAGCACCCGGGCCCCTGCCCGCCTCACCAGCATGGTGAAAATGAGCCCGATCGGCCCCTGGCCCTGGATCAGCAGGGTCTCTCCGCGCCGCGGATCCACCTGGACCACCGCCTTGTGGCAGGTGTTCACCGGTTCCACCAGGCAAGCCCGCGCGAACGGGACATCGGCGCCGAACCTCTCGACGCCGCCCTGAACGATCCACGGCATCACGCGTACGTATTGCGCGAAGCCGCCTCCGGCCGGCTCGAACCCGGCCGTGACGCCGACCCGCTTGTAGACCGGGCACTGCGCGTAGAGCTTCCGGCGGCAATAAAAGCACTCGCCGCAAGGGACGTGGTGGAAGGCGATCACCCGGTCGCCCGGCTGGAAGCCCCCGGCGCCGGCCCCCGCCCGAACCACCACGCCGGCGGTCTCGTGCCCGAAGATCCGCGGCGGCTCCAGCAGGTTGTGCTCGATCTTTTTCAGGTCGGTGTGGCAGATTCCGCAGGCCTCGACGCGCAGGAGCAGCTCGCCCGGCCCGATCTCCGGTACCGGGACCTCTTCGATCTCGATCCTGCTGTCGCCGCGGTAGACGGCGGCCCGCATCAGGGCGGGCACTTCAAAACCGGCAGTCTCCAAAGAACGCCCCCAACGCGCGGGCAGCCATCCGCCCGCGCCGCGCGAGCCGGGACAGCTCCGGCGCCCGCCGCAGCGGCCGTTTCAGGACCGCCGCGACAATCCGAGTACGGCTGAACCGCCCGTCCGCGTCCCGCATCCGGTTGAAGTCCAGCTCGAAACCCTCCTCCGCGCCATCCAGCACCGCGCGGACTGCGTAAAACGGCAGCCCGGCCCGGCATGCCACCCGGGCCACCGCCGCCGACTCCATATCCACGGCCTCGAGACCCTCCTCGCGCAGGCCGCGCTTCTCCACCACGCTGGCGACGACGCGATCCAGGGAGGCGAGCCTCCCGCTGCGGAAACTGCGCCCCGTCCGCGGCAGCCGGGCCGGGTACCGTTCGCCGCCCGAAACCACCTCCGTGGCCACGAATACCTCTCCGGCCGCCAGCGCCGGCTCCAGGGCGCCGCAGAAGCCCGTGCTCACCGCGGCGCTGGGACGAACGCGCTCCAGGGCCGCCTGGACGGCCTCCGCCGCCAGCCGGAACCCCGGGCCGTTGGCCAGCAGCACGGCCGGCTGGCCATTCAACTCCCCGCCGCGTGCGAACCACAGCGGCCAGTCCAGCTCGTGCACTCCGCCGCAATGCCGCAGGATGCCGCTAAGCTCCCACGGCTCGGCCGCCACCACCACGAGCATCGGCGTCAGCTCGATTCCACGCCGCGAAACCACTCGACGGCGCGCCGCAGAGCCTGGTCCCCCGAGCGCGGCTGGTAGCCGAGTTCCCGCGCCGCCTTGGCGTGGCTCACCCACATCTTCTTCCCGGCCATCCGCACGGCGTCCAGCGGAACGCGCGGCTCGCGGCCGCTCACCGCCGCCCAGCCGGTCGTCACCACGCCCGCCGCCAGCGCCAGGGCGTAAGGAATGCGCCGCGCCGGGGCCTTCACGCCGCTGATCTTTTCCAGGCGCGCGAAGATCTGTTCCAGGGTCAGGTTCTCGCAGCCCAGAATGTACCGCTCGCCCGGCTTCCCGCGCTCGCACGCCGCCAAGTGCCCGGTGGCGACGTCGCGCACATCCACCAGGTTGAGCCCGGCATCGATGTAGGCCGGCATAGCGCCCTTCAGGAAATCGAGGAGGATCTTCCCGGTTGGCGTCGGCTTGAAGTCGTGGTCGCCGACCGGCGCCGTGGGGTTGACGATCACCACGGGAAAACCCTGCGCGGCGAATTCGAGCGCCACCCGCTCGGCCAGGAACTTCGAGCGCTTGTAGGCGCCCACCATATCGCCGAGCGTGACCGGCGTGGTCTCCTCCCCGAGGCCGTCCTTCTTGAGCCCGATCGAGCCGACCGTGCCGGTGTGCACCACGCGCTCGACGCCGGCCTTTCGCGCCGCCTCCAGCAGGTTGCGCGTGCCGTCCACGTTGGTTTGGTAGAGCTCCTGCGGGTTCCGCGCCCACAGCCGGTAGTCGGCGGCCACGTGGAACACCAGCCCACAGCCCTCAACCGCGCGCGCCAGCGAGGCCGCATCGCGCAGGTCGCCGGTGACCCTCTCGACGCCGTCCAGCTCGCGCAGGCTGCTGGTGGAGCGCACCAGCGCGCGCACGCGGTGACAGCGGTCCAGGAGCTTCCTGGTTACATGCCAGCCCACGAACCCGCTAGCGCCTGTGACAAGAGTTGGTTTCACGTTTTCGCACGCCGCGCGACGACGGACCAGAGAGCGTGCGCCCCGACGCGGTCATCGGAACGCCCAGGTTAACAACTTCAGACTATCGCCGGGCCGGGCATTGATCCCCAGCGCCGCCGAGGGCTCGAACCCGCAGTGGACCATGCAGTGCTCGCAGCGCGGGTCGTTGCCGTGGCCGTAACTCTCCCACGCCGTCCTGGTCATCAGCTCCTCGAAGGATTGGTGGTGCGCGTCCGTGATCAGGTAGCAGGGGCCTTTCCAGCCCATCACGTTGTAGGTCGGGTTGCCCCAGGCCGTGCAGGGCAGGTCGCGCTCACCGCGGAGAAAGCTCAGATAGGGCGGCGTGCTGTTCAGCTTGAACCGTTTCGCCAGCCGGCCGATGTCCTGGAACTTCTCGTGGACGTCCTCGCGCGTCAGGAAGATCTCGCGGTCGTCGACGGCCGAGTAGCCGTAGGCGGGCGAGAGCATGTGCCCGTCCAGGTCAAACGGTTCGAGGAACTCGAACAGCCGCTCGATCTCCCGCATATCCGTTTCCCGGTAGATGGTCGTGTTGGTGCACACCTTGAAACCGGCCGCCCGGGCCGCCCGGATGGCCTCGATGGCTTCCTGAAAGACCCCCTGGCGCTCCACGCAGCGGTCGTGGGTCTGCTCCAGGCCGTCCAGGTGCACGTTGATGAAGAAACGCGGGTCCGGCTGAAACTCGCCCAGCTTCTTGCGAAGCAGCAGCGCGTTGGTGCACAGGTAGAGGTGCTTGTTCCGGGCCAGGATTCCGCGCACCAGTGCGGCGATCTCCGGATAGAGCAGCGGCTCGCCGCCGCAAATGGACACCACGGGCGCGCCGCATTCGTCCACGGCCGCCAGGCACTGCTCGAGCGTCAGCCGGCTGGTGATGCTGGTCTCGTATTCGCGGATGCGCCCGCAGCCGGTGCAGGTCAGGTTGCAGGCGTGCAGCGGCTCCAGCATCAGCACTAGCGGGAAGCGCTTGCGGATCATGGGGTGAGGCTGGCGCCCGCCGTTCGGGTGCTGGGGCATGGTGCGGAACGGGTTCGTGCCGTCCTCCCGCGGCGCCAGGTCCTTCTGCCACTCCGGTCTCGGCCGCAGCTTGTTCTTGAGGATGTAGCCGGCCATGCCGGCCGTCATCGACAATGGGAACCTCATCCTCTCTCCCCGTCCCCTCCGACCACGGCCCGGCTGTCCCTCATGCGCCCGCCCCGTTTCTTGCCTTCCGGTACTCGCTCAAGGCGAGCAGCGGGAAGGCTTGCCGATACATGTGGTAGGTGAGGTAAAACACCCCCGGGAACCCCGTGCCGGTGGCGAGAGGCTCGTCCCAGCCGCCATCCTCGCGCTGCGCGGCCACCAGGTATTCGATTCCGTTCTGCACACTGCGGCTGTTGGCATCGCCGCTCGCGAGCAGGCCGAGCAGCGCCCAGGCAGTCTGCGAGGCCGTGCTAAGCGCCGGCGTGAACGTATGGTTGTCGTAGCCGGCGCAGCTTTCCCCCCAGCCGCCGTCGGCGTTCTGAATCGAGCGGAGCCACTCGCCGGCGCGCAGGATGGCCGCCTCGCGGTCGCTCACGCCCGCGGCGCGCAGCCCGCGCAGCGCCAGGAAGGCGCCATAGACGTAATTCACGCCCCAGCGCCCGTACCAGCTCCCGTCCGGCTCCTGCGTCTTGAGCAGGTACTGGACGCCGCGGCGCACGGCCGGGTGATCGCACCCCACCGCGCCGGATTTGCAGATGGCCTCCAGCACGCGCCCGGTGATGTCCGGGCAGGTCGGGTCGAGCATCGCGTTGTGATCGGCGAAGGGCACGTAGCTCAGCGGCTCCCAGTCGTTGTCGGCGTCGAAGGCCGCCCATCCGCCGTCCTTGGACTGCATCCCCAGCAGCCAGGCCAGCGCGCGCCTCTCGGTGGCCTGCTGCGCGGCCCCGTTCTTCGCACTGGCGTGCCGCAGCGCCAGCAGCACCATGGCCGTGTCGTCGATGTCGGGGTAGAACTCGTTGGCGAACTCGAAATACCAGCCCGAAGGCTCCAGACCGGGCCGCATCACCACCCAGTCGCCCTGGCGCCGCACTTCCTTGGTGAGCAGCCAATCGGCCGTTGTCTCGAGCGCGCCGGGGGCGTGGCCCGACTCTCCCAGCGCGAACGCCGCGATGGCCGTGTCCCAGACCACCGAGAAGCACGGCTGAAAGAAGAACCGCTCGCCATCATCCACCATCAGCCGGGCGAACTGCGTCTCGGCCTCGACGCGGTCGGGGTGGTCCGGCGGGTAACCGAGCAGATCCAACGCCATGATGATGTACATCATCGGCGGGTAGATCGCGCCCAGGCCGTCGGAGTATCTGGTTCGCTCGATCATCCAGCGCTCGCACTGCCGGACGGCCCTGCGCCGGATGGCTTGGATGTGGTGCCGCTCCAAGAACTTCAGCAGCCGGTCGGCGAGGAAGAAGAAGTTGCGCCAGCTAAATAGCTTCTCGTTGTGGCGGTAGCTGAAGGTGGCGCCGGGCAGAAACAGCTCCTGGAGGTTGAAGCCCGCCGGCACCGGGCGCACCTGGTTCAGGGCGTGCACGATGGCCAGCGGCACCACGATGGCCCGCGTCCAGGACGACATGCGGTAGATCCACCGGCCCGGAACCACGATCATCTCCGGCGGCACGCTGGGGCAGTGCTCACGCGGGAAAAGCCCGAACAGGCTGAGGTTGATCTTGACGTAGCTGTTGGCGTGCTGGATGCCGCCGAGCGCGAGAATCCGCTCCCTGGCCTGCAGCATGCGGGGATCGTCCATCGGCACGCCGGCGACCTTCAGCGCGAAGTACGCCTTGACGGTAGCGTTTAAGTCCGCCGGACCGTGAGGGTAAATGTTGAACCCGCCGTCGGGAAGCTGCCGCTCCAGGATCGAGCGCACGGCACGGTCGATCTTCTGCCGCGTCGGCGGGTTCCAGACGCCGTTCTCGGGCGGGTACAGCCACAGCTCCAGCAGAATGTAGTCCGACTCCAGCGTCGTGTCGGCGGTCAGTTCCGCCCGCCAGTAGCCCTCGGGGCGCCGGATACTCAGCAGGTACTCGGCCGCGCGCCGGCCGGCCTGGGTGGCGCTCGCTAGGAGCAGATCGGCAGTCTGGGCGCCCGGCATCATCACGTCGTGGTCGTGGTCAGCCGCCCGGCGACTGCCGCCAGTTGCGGCGGCAGTGTAAACCGGACGTCCTCTTCCTTCAGGTGCATCTCTTCCAGGCCGCCGAAGCCGCGCCGCCTGAGGTAGTCGATGAGCTCGTCAACCAGGTTCTCCGGGGCCGACGCCCCAGCCGTCACGGCCACGGTCCTAGCCCCCTCGATCCAGGCCGGGTCGACCTGCGAGGAATCATCCACCAGGTACGCCGGCACGGCGAACTTCTTGGAGACCTCGACCAGCCGCTTGGAGTTCGAGCTGTTCTGCGAGCCCACCACCAGCAGAACGTCGCAAAGCGGGGCCGCCGCCTTCACCGCCAGCTGGCGGTTCTCCGTGGCGTAGCAGATGTCCTGCGCTGGCGGACCCTGGATGGCCGGGAACCGCTCTTTGAGCCGCGCGACGATGTCCCGGGTCTCGTCCAGGCTCAGCGTGGTTTGCGTCAGGTAGGCCATGCGCGCGGCGTCGGAGGGTTCCAGCCGGTCCACGTCGGTGGCCGAGGAGACCAGGACGGTGCATCCCGGCGCCTCGCCCAGCGTTCCAATCACTTCGTCGTGATCGCGGTGGCCGATTAGCACGATCGTGTAGCCGAGCCGCGCGAAGCGCTGCGCCTCCAGGTGCACCTTGGTCACCAGCGGGCAGGTGGCGTCGATCACCTGCAATCGCCGCTCGCGCGCCTGTCGGCGCACCGCCGGCGCGATCCCGTGAGCGCTGAAGATGACCCGCGCGCCCTCGGGCACCTCCTCGAGTTCTTCGATAAACACCGCCCCGGCCCGCCGGAGCTCATCCACGACGTGCCGGTTGTGGACAATCTCCTTGCGGACGTAGATCGGCGCCCCGTAGAGGTCCAGGGCGATCTTCACCACGTCGATCGCGCGCACCACTCCGGCGCAGAAACCTCGCGGCTTCAGCAGGATAACTTTCTTTTCGACGGGTGCCCCAGAAGCCATGTCGTGAGACCTGGGAGAAGTCCTCAGTATAGCAGGTAAGACTAATGCCCTGAGCGATTTGCGACCTCGAGAATTGCGGCCCCTAGACCGATCTCCGGCGCGCGCGCCAGCGTGCGACACTGATCGAGATGCGGTACTGCGGGTTCTTCCAGCCGGCGCCGCTGTTTCCGATCCGGATCGAGGCAAGCGAACGGGGGATTACGCGTGTCTCGATCGGCGCGCCGCGGAGCGGCGAACGGGTGCATGACGGCGAGCAGCCGCTAATACGCGAGACCGCGCAGCAGTTGGCGGAGTATTTCTCCGGCCGGCGCCGCGCGTTCGACCTTCCGCTGGATCTGGAGGGCACGGCCTTCCAGCGCGAGGTTTGGGAAGCGCTGCGACGCATCCCCTACGGCGAGACATGCACCTACGGCGAGCTGGCCCGCGCAATCGGGCGTGCGGGAGCGGCCCGCGCGGCGGGCGCGGCCAACGGGGCGAATCCGGTCGCCATCATCGTCCCCTGCCACAGAGTGCTGGCGGCCCGGGGCGGCCTAGGCGGTTACACGGGCGGGCTGGAGCGCAAGCGGTTCCTGCTGGAGCTCGAGAGGGGCTCCGTGACGAGCCGCACGAGCTCCTGAGCGCCCTCCACCGCGAGGCCGATCTTCAGCCAGAGCACCGGAAGGCCGCCGGCGGCTTCCTGCCACCGCGCGGGCAGGTTGGCAACGTCCTTCTCCGTAGTCACGAGCGCGCCGGCCCCCGCGGCCAGTGCTTCCGCGGCCATCCGCGCGAGCTCGCCGAGCCGGTAGCGGTGGTGGTCGGCGAACGCGCGCCGGAACACCGGCGCGGCGCCCGCCTGGCGCAGCGTCCTCCAGAACGTCTCGGGGTTGCCCAGCCCGCAAAAGGCGGCCGCCGTGCCCGGAAGGCTCGCCTCCTTCCCGGTCGCGGCATCCACCCAGCAGCGCGGAATAACCCGCGCCGTGAACACCGGTGCGCTGGTGTTGTGCTCGCGGATGGCCGCCGTGATTGCATCGATCCTCTCGCCCGGCGGCACGCGCGTGAGGAGAATCGCATCGGCGCGCGCCAGCGCCGCCGGCGCTTCCCTCAGGCGGCCGAGCGGGACGACGCGGCCGCCGCCGAATGGGTCCAAGGCGTCCAGGACTACGATGTCGAAGGCGCGCTCCAGGCGCCGGTGCTGGAAGCCGTCGTCGAGCAGAAACACATCCGGTCCGAACCGCTGCTCGACGATGCGGCCGTTGGCGGCGCGATTCGCTCCGATGCCGAGGGGGCCGACGCTCGAGCGGAGGTAGGCCTGCGCCTCGTCGCCCGTTCTTTGCGGCGGCGCGCTCTCACCGGGCGCGAGGATGATCTGCGGCTCGCGCGACCGGCGCCGGTAGCCGCGTGTCAGGATCGCCGGCCGCAGACCGGCCTGCTTCAACTGTTCGGCCAGCCAGAGCACGACGGGCGTCTTGCCCACGCCGCCCAGGGTCAGCCCGCCGACGCTTACTACCGGCGTGCCAAGCCGCTCGACGCGCGCCCGGTCCCAGCGCCGCTTCAGCGCGCTCCCCGCCATCCACAACCGCGAGAGCGGCCACAGAACGGCCTGCGCCGGCGTCGAGCGCCGGCAGGTCGGCAGCGCGCTGCCGTACAACGTTTCGATCCCGGCCAGCGCGCGGCCGGTGGCGCCCCGCTCGCTTTCGGCTGCCTGGCGCGCCCGCTCGCCGATGCGAGCGCGCTCGACGGCATCGCCGAGCAGCGTATCGACCGCCGCGGCCAGGGCGCTCGCGTCTTCGATTTCGACGAGCGCGCCGGCTGCGCGGAACTTGCGCGCGATTTCGGCGAAGTTCTCCAGGTGCGGGCCGGCGATAATCGGCCTTGAGAAGAGCGCCGGCTCGAGGATGTTGTGCCCCCCGCGCCGCGCCAGCGTCCCGCCCATGAATACTAGATCGCCAAGCCGGAACAGAGAGCCGAGCTCGCCGACCGTATCCACCAACAGCGCTCCGGGGAGGCCCAGCGCCGCGCCGGCGTCCAACCGCGACCGGCGCGCGAATGGAATTCCCGCGGCTCGGAGTTTCTCCGCGGCCGCGTCGAACCGCTCGGGCTTGCGGGGCACGAGCACTAGCAGCAGGCCCGGGTGCGAGGCCGTGAGTTTGCGGAAAGCCGCGATGACGGCATCGTCCTCATCCGGATCGCCGGGCTCGGCCGGGGCGACCGTGCTGGCCGCGATCCACACCTGGGACGGCTTCAGAGCCTCGAGGAAGTCCAGGACGGCTTGGGGCGCCGCGGCCTGGGCCGGATCGAAGTCATACTTCAGGTTGCCCGCCACCCGGACGCGTGCGGCCGGCGTGCCCAGCTCCAGGTAGCGCCGGCGACTGGTCTCATCCTGCGCCAGGATCGCGTCCGGCAGCGCCAGCGCCCGCCGGAAGAACCAGGCCAGCCGCCGGTAGCGCGGCAGGGCACGGTCGGAGATGCGGCCGTTCACCACAACCAGCGCGCAGCCGATCCGGCGGGCTTCGCGCCACAGGTTCGGCCAGATCTCGGTTTCCATCACCACCAGGACCCGCGGCCGCAGCCGCCGCAGCGCGCGCCGCACTGCGAAGCAGTAGTCGATCGGCGCGTAGTAGACGGCGTCCACCAGGCCGGCGAGCTGCTGCTCAGCCGCCTGCCGGCCGGCGACGGTGGTCGTGGTCACATACAGCGGCGCATGCGGGAACCGCAGGCGCAGCCGGCGCACCAGCTCGGCGGAGGCCAGCACCTCGCCCACCGAGACGGCGTGCAACCAGATGGCGTCGTGCGCCGTCTCCCCGAAGCGCGGCGAGCGATCTAGGAACCCCAGGCGCTCGCCGAAGCGCCGCGCGTAGCCCGGCTGCCGGATGGCCCGGACGAGGAAATACACTACCATGAGAGGGGACGCGAGAATCTGCGCCAGGCGGTAGAGCACCATGAAACTCACTAGCAAGCCGTTGATTTTACTCCTGGGCGTGGCGGCGATGCTGCTGACCTCCGCCGCCAAGGAGAAGGAGCGGCCAAAATTCACGCCCGGCCCGGCCGCGAGCTACACCTGCCGGCAGACGAGTCAGAACGTGACCATAGGCGCCGCCGCGCTCCTCAGCGACACTCAGACCGCGCCCGCGTTCGGCAAGCTGAACCCGAACGACCTCGGCATTCTCCCCGTGCTGGTCGTCATCCAGAACGACACCAACCAGACGCTGGCGCTGGAGAACATGAAGGTGGAGCTGACGACGCCGGACCGGCAGCACGTCGAGGCCACCCCGCCCGCGGACCTGCGCTACCTGCACGGCGCCGGCCGGCCCGGAGCCTCTTACCCCAGCCCGGTTCCGGGCGCCCCGCCGCGCGTCTCCAGAAAGAAGAACCCGCTCGCCTCCTGGGAGATAGAGGGCCGCGCCTTCGTGGCGCGCATGTTGCCGCCAAGGGAGACGGCCAGCGGCTTCTTTTACTTCCGCACGCCGTTTCGCGAGGGCTCGACGCTCTATCTCACCGGCTTGCGGGAGGCGCAGACCGGCAAGGAGCTGTTCTACTTCGAGATCCTGCTGGAGAAGTGAGCCGGCGCCGTCCGGCTTAAGCCGCCCTGGAGTTCCAGTTCCGAAGCTGCTGTGTAATCATAGAGTTTCGACCAGAGGAGGTCTGGCATGTCGTCCGGGGTCGTGGATGTGGAGACTGCCCGCGGCGCAACGCCCGGGCTGAAGCTGATTCGTGAGATCGCCGACAAGCTCGGCATCTCCGATGAGTATCTGGAGTACTACGGCAAGTACACCGCCAAGCTCCGGCTGGAGCTGCTCGCGGAGGCGGAGCCGAACCGGCAGGGGAAGCTGATCCTGGTGACCGCGATCACGCCGACCAGCCTCGGCGAAGGCAAGACCGTGGTCTCGATCGGGCTGGCGCAGGCGCTGGAGCGGAGCGGGAAGAAGGCGATCGCCACGCTGCGCGAGCCCTCGCTGGGCCCGGTGTTCGGCCTCAAGGGCGGCGCGACGGGCGGCGGGCGCTCGCAGGTCCTGCCCAGCGAGAACATCAACCTCCACTTCAACGGCGACTTTCACGCGATCACCGCGGCGCACAACTTGCTGGCGGCCATGATCGACTCGCACATCCACCACAGCAACTCCCTGCGCATCGACGTCGACAGCATTTTCTGGCCGCGCACCATCGATATGAACGACCGTGCGCTGCGCCACGTCATCGTGGGGCTGGGCGGGAAGGTGAACGGCCCGCCGCGGCAGACCGGGTTCGTGATCACCGCGGCCTCGGAGCTGATGGCCATTCTGGCGCTGGCGAACTCGCGCCAGGATCTGCGGCGGAGGCTTGGAGAGATCGTTATCGGCTTCGACCTGGACGGCCGCGTGCTGCGCGCCAAGGACCTGGAAGCCACCGGGGCCATGATGGTCCTGCTCAATGAAGCCATCATGCCGAACTTGGTGCAAACCACCGAGCACACGCCGGCGCTCGTTCACGCCGGCCCGTTCGCCAACATCGCGCACGGAACCTCCAGCGTGATCGCGCAGAAGATGGCGCTCCAGCTCGCCGATTACGCCGTCAACGAGACCGGTTTCGGCGCCGACCTGGGCGCCGAGAAGTACTTCGACGTGGTGATGCCGTCCTCGGGCTTGAAGCCTTCGGCGGCGGTGTTGATCGCCTCCGCGCGCGCGCTCATCGAACAGGGCGCCGGCCTGGACGGCGGCGGCCGCAGCGACACTACCGCGCTGCGCGCCGGTTTCTCGAACCTGGCCCGGCACATGGACAACATGCGGAAGTTCAGCGTCCCGCTGGTGGTGGCCGTCAACCGCTTCGCCACCGACAAGCGGCAGCACATCGACCTGATCCAGGACTTCTGCCGCGTGAGCGGCGTCGAGAGCGCCGTCACCGACGCTTTCGAGAAGGGCGGCGAGGGGTCCCTCGAGCTGGCGGAGAAGGTTGTGAGCGCGGCGGAGGCCGCCGAGCCGGACCGCGTCCAGCCTCTGTACCCGCCCGAGATGGGCATCGAGCGGAAGGTCGAGACGGTTGCCAAGGAGATCTACGGGGGCGCGGGCGTGTACTTCGAAACCGCGGCGCGCAAGGCCATCCGGAAATTCAGCGAGCTGGGCTTCGGCCACCTGCCGGTGTGCATGGCCAAGACGCAATCGTCCTTCTCGGACAACCCCAAGCTGACCGGCGCGCCGCAGGGGTGGACGATGATTGTGACGGACGCCCACCTGGCGGCGGGCGCCGGCTTCATTGTCGTCATCGCGGGCAACATGCTGCTCATGCCGGGGCTGGGCAAATTGCCGCAGGCGGTCAAGATGTCGGTTGACGACGCCGGCCACATCGTCGGGTTGCGGTAGGCGCGAGCGGCGGTCGCGGTTTTAGCCCGAGTGTTTCACCACGATCGTAGCGAGGCGCGATGAGAGGGCTGCAAAAGCACCAAGCGACGCCACAAGGCGCGCTCGCCGCCGGCGCCCGAATTATAGAATCTGGAGAGGGGGCCTGAACATGCTACGGATCGAAGCGGCGCTGTTGGCGGCGATGACGGGGATTGCGGGCTACATGCTCGGTGGAGCGCGCTCGACGAGTGCGGCGAGCCCGGTGCGGGACGCCGCGAAGTATCTCATGGAACGCGATCGCGAATGCGATACGGTCACCTCCCGGGACGGGAGCGGCGGGTGGGTGTCCTATTTTGCCCAGGACGGCATTCTGATGCCGGCCGGAAGCGAGCTGCTAGTCGGCCAGGCGGCCATTCGCGAGCACGCCGTGAAGGAGTTCGCCGCGCCGGGCTTCTCCCTGCGCTGGGAGCCGATCGATGCGGGCGCCTCGGGCGACCTGGGCTATACCTACGGGTTGTTCAGGGCGAGCCAGACGGGCGCGGATGGCCAGCCGGCGGTCTCCTACGGCAAGTACGTCACCATCTGGCGCATGCAGCCGGACCGGTCGTGGAGAATCGCCATTCACATCGCCAACCCGAGCCCGGCGCCGGCGCCTGCCGCGAGCAGCCCTGCCGCCCCGCCCACGGCCGCGCCCTAGCAGGAAGACGTGCGATAGAGCCGCATCTACTCAAGTTGCGCGCGGCCGCCGTAGCGCGGGCACTTTTGCCTGCCGCGTCGCCACTCCTGGCGACGCAGGGCGAGTGCGGGGACAGGCCCGGGAAGGGTTTGGCCGTGCGTCGGCTGTCCGGCTACGGATGCCAAACGACGGCAAAGCCGACGCTGCACGCTGAAGACGTGCGCCACAAAGTGGAGGCCGCGCCGGCTTACGGACGGATTATGGGCGGGCGGTGGCCGGCGCGCGCCGGTTGTTACAATGAAACGTTTCGGTCCATCCACATGAACAACGTGATCGTGCTTGGTGCGCAGTGGGGCGATGAGGGAAAAGGCAAAGTCGTCGATCTGTTTTCCGAGAAGTTCGACATCGTGGCCCGTTACCAGGGCGGCCACAACGCGGGCCATACGGTGCGCATCGGCGAGCGCAAGATCGTCCTGAAGCTGGTCCCGACGGGCATCCTGCGGCCGGGCAAGCAGGCGGTGATCGGCAACGGGGTGGTGGTGGAGCCGGCGGCGCTGCTGGAAGAGATCGACGGCCTGGCGCGGCTCGGCATTGAGGTCCAGGGGCGGCTGTTCATCAGCAACCGGGCGCATGTGATCCTGCCGTTCCACCGCATGGCGGAGAAGCTGTCGGAGTCGCGCCCCGGCCGGGCGATCGGCACGACCTCGCGCGGGATCGGGCCCTGCTACGAGGACAAGATCGGGCGCCGCGGCATCCGCATGGGCGACCTGGCCGAGGAGGAGACTTTCCGCGCGCTCTACGACGCGCTGGCTGAAGATAAGGAGATCCTGCGCGCCGCGTTCAGCCTGGGCGACCCGGTGGATTTCGCGCGGGCGCGCGACCAGTACATCGAGTACGGGCGGCGGCTGGCGCCGATGGTGACGGACACCGCGGCGCTGTTGAATCGGGCCATGGCCGCCGGCCGGAGGGTTCTGTTCGAGGGCGCGCAAGGCACGATGCTCGACGTGGACCATGGCACTTACCCCTACGTGACGTCATCGACCGCCTCGGCCGGCGGCGCCTCCCCCGGCGCCGGCGTGCCGCCTACGTGCATCGGCGCGGTGGTGGGAGTCTCCAAGGCCTACGCGACGCGGGTGGGCGGCGGGCCGTTTCCGACCGAGTCGCACGACGAGGCCGGCAACACGCTGCGCACGGTGGGTAACGAGTTCGGCGCGGTGACGGGGCGGCCGCGGCGCTGCGGCTGGTTCGACGTGCCGCTGCTGCGTTACACGGCCATGCTGAACGGCTTCGATAGCCTGGTGCTCACCAAGCTGGACGTGCTGGACGGTTTCGCCGAGATCCCGGTAGCGACCTCCTACCGCTTGCGCGGGCAGGAGACGATGGAGATGCCGGCGACGGCCAAGGCGATGGCCGAGCTCGAACCGGTCTACACCTTGGCGCCCGGCTGGCAGGCGCCCACGGCGGGTTTGAAGCGCTACGAGGACTTGCCCGCGCGCGCGAAAGACTACCTGGCGTTCCTCTCCGAGCAGGTGGGCGTCGAGATCGGATGCATCTCGACCGGCCCCGAGCGCACGCAGACGATCATCGTTCCGGGCTCGAAGCTCGAGCGCATCTTGGGCTGAGCGCTACTCAGCCTCCGCCGCGGAAGACCGGGGACAGTGACAATGTGCCCCATTTTGGCTCACCTCCCGGCTGCGAATGCGGCTCGGCTGCGGGCGGCCCCCTGACCGGACAAGCTGTTGCGTGCGGACTACGGGCAAAGGCGGTGCTTCAAGTGCGGTGAAGCCGTGGGTTGCAACCAACCCTTTGGCTGCCTTACTATAGGTAAGGAGAATATGCCCACCGCAACGCTGACCAGCAAGGGACAGATTACGATTCCGTCTTCCGTCCGGAACCGTCTAGGTCTGAGGACCGGTGACCGCATCGCCTTCATTCTCGAGCCGGGCGGAGGCGTCCACCTGGCTACACAGCAGATCCCGTTTGAGGACCTGCGCGGCGTTTTTCGGCGCCCGGGAAAGAAGCCCGCGACCCTGGAGGTCATGGACAGAGGGATTGAGGCAGCCATCCGGTCGCGATGGAAGCGTACCCGAGCGCGGACCTCATGACAGGGATCGATACTAACGTCCTGGTTCGGTTTCTCGTCGCGGACGATCCGCGGCAGGCCGAGCGCGCGCATGCGTTCCTGGCGCGGTCACGATCCCGCGGCGAAGTGGTTTACGTTTCCGCCGTCGTGCTGTGCGAGGCGGTGTGGGTTTTGCGCTCGGTATACCGGCAGCCCCGCTTGCGCATCCTGCAAGTGATGGAAACACTCCTCGGCACGGACGTCTTTCAGCTCGAAGCCGAGGATGCGGTCCGGGCCGCGATTCAATCCTGCCGGAAAGGGAAAGGCGATTTCGCCGACCACCTGATCGCCCAGATGAACCTGGCCAAGGGCTGTCACGGCACCGTCACCTTCGACCGCTCGCTCGGCGGCGCGCCGGGCTTCACGCTTCTGTAACGGGGAAACCGTAGCAGGGAGTGGCCGGTGCGCCGACCCTGTTACATGCCCCTGCCGGCGCGCCTCGGGACGCGCCGTGCGCGCTACTCAGCCTCCGCCGCGGTGAAGTACACGCAGTCGGGGTGATGGAAGACGAGCGCGCTGATGCTGGCCTCCGGGTCCATCATGAAGCCCTCGGTCAGCCGTACGCCGATCTCCTCGGGCCGCAGCAGCTCCCAGATGCCCTGCTGGTCCTCCAGGTTCGGGCAGGCGCCGTAGCCGAGGCTGTAGCGCTTGCCGCGATAGCGTGAGGTGAAGCGCTCGCGCATGGTCAGCGTGGGCCCGTCGGGGAAGCCCCAGTCCTCGCGGAGGCGCCGGTGGAGCCACTCGGCCGCGGCCTCGGCGGTTTCGATCCCCAGCGCCTGGATGGCGTGCATGTAGAAGAACTCGCCCCTGCGTTTGGCCTCTTCGGCGCGCTCGCGGATTTCGACCCCGGCGGTGAGAACGAAGATGGCAATGTGGTCCCGGCGCCCGTCCAGCGGGTCGAGCACGTAGTCGGAAAGGCACAGCCCGTCCGGGCGCGGTTGGCGGCCGAAACGGAAGGTGCGAAGCGGCGCCGGGCCGCCGGGCGCGAACAGGTGGATGGAGTCGCCCTCGCGCTCCGCCTCGAAGAACTGCCAGACGGCGCGGACGCGCATCCAGCTTGCCGCCTCCTGCTTGACGCGCTCGAGGTTGTGGAACAGCTCGAGGGCCTTGGGATCGCGCTCCCCCAGCGCTCTTTCGAAGTCGCCCCGGAAACCCAGGTGCCGGCCGTAGAGCATGAAGGGGTTGATGTAGCTCCAGACTTCGGCGAGCTGCGGCACGTCGCGCACCTTGCGGTCGAGATACGGCGCCGCTGGAATCGGTATATCGATGCGCACCTTCGAGCTGCGCTTCCCGGTGGGCGCGGTCGGCGCGGATGGCGCGGGCGGCTCCGGGGCCTCGGCCTGGGTATGCGCCACGATGAGGGCGTCGCGCCCCGCCTGGTCCATCAGCCCATTCAGCGTGCGCAGGCCGGTCATGGCGTCCTTGCAGTAGCAGACCGCCGTGCCGTAAGCGGGCGCGATGCGCGTGCGTGTGTAGCGCTCCGAGAGCGCCGCGCCGCCCACCAGCAGCGGCACGCGGATTCCGGCGTCCCTGAGGTCGCCGGCCGTGACCATCATCTGCTGCGTACTCTTCACCAGCAGCCCGGAGAGGCCGACGGCGTCCGGCTGGTGTTCGTGGCAAGCGCGGATCAACTCCTCCGGCGGCACCTTGATGCCCAGGTTCACCACGCGGTAGCCGTTGTTGGCCAGGATGATCTCGACCAGGTTCTTGCCGATGTCGTGGACGTCGCCCTTGACCGTGGCCAGGACGATCTTCCCGCGCGTGAGGGCATCCGTCTGCGCGAGGTACTGCTCGAGGTGGCTCACGGCGGCCTTCATGGCCTCGGCCGATTGCAGCACCTCGGCGACGATCAGCTCGTTGTTGCCGAACAGGCGGCCGACCTCCTCCATGCCGGCCATGAGCGGGCCATTGATGATCTCTAGCGGCGCGGCTTCCCGAAGCTTCAGCTCCAGGTCGGCGATGAGGCCGTCGCGGGCGCCTTCGATGATGTAGCGCGCCAGGCGCTCGTCCAGGCCGAGCGCGGCCGTCTCCCGGGTCTTCCCGGGCACGCGGGCGCGGAAATGGTCCGTGAGGGCCGCGATGTGGAACTGGTTGACGGCGATCTTCTGCTCGCGCGATTGCCGGCGCCAATCTTCGGGGGCGGTCTTCAAAAGCTCGGCCTGCGGGTGCTCTGCCGGCACCTCGGCTGGCGGCGTGTTGAAGAGCAGGCTCTCGGCCAGGCGCCGCTCCTCGATCGGGATGGAGGCGAACCGCTCCAGTCTTTCCGCGTTGACGATGGCGAGGTCGAGCCCAGCCTTGGTGCAGTGGTAAAGGAAGACCGAATTGACGACTTCGCGCGCGGCCGGCGGCAAACCGAAGGAGACGTTCGAGATGCCCAGCAGGGTCTTGACCGGGAGACTCTCCCGGATGAGCCGGACGGCCTCGATCGTCTCCACGGCGCCGCCAATGTAGTTCTCGTCGCCGGTGCCGCAGGGGAAGACGAGCGGATCGAGGATGACGTCCTCGGGCCGGAGGCCGTACTTGCCGGTGAGCAGGCCCAAGGAGCGCCTGGCGACGGCGAGCTTGCGCTCGCGCGTGAAGGCCTGGGCTTGCTGGGGATCCTCGTCGATGGCGCCGGCGATGACGGCGGCGCCGAAAACGCGCGCCAGCGGGCAGATGCGCTCGAACTTCTCCTCGCCGTCCTCGAGGTTGACGGAGTTGATGATGCTCTTGCCCTGGCAGTAGCTGAGCGCCAGCTCGACGGCGCGCGGGTCGGTGCTGTCGATCATTACGGGCGCCTTGATCTTGCGGATCAGGCGCTCGTAGAAGGGCGGAATATCGGCGAGCTCGTCGCGGTCGCTGGATTGCAGGCACACGTCCACGATCTGCGCGCCGTTGCGCACCTGGCGGCGGGCGATCTCGCTGGCCTCCTCCCACTTTTCCCCGGCAATGAGGTCCTTGAAAGCGCGCGAGCCGATGACGTTGGTGCGCTCGCCCACCAGGAGCGGGCGGCTGGACTCCTCGGCCTCGACCAGCTCGATTCCCGAGTAGAAAACCCGGCCGGAAGGCCCGGGCGCCGCGCGCGGCCGCCGGCTTGCCGCCATCTGCGCGAGGGCGCGGATGTGCGTGGGGGTGGTGCCACAGCAGCCGCCGACGATGTTCAGCCAGCCGTGATCGGCGAAACGCGCCAGTTCCCGCGCCAGCGATTCCGGAGTCTCACCGTATCGCCCCTCGGCGTCGGGCAAGCCGGCGTTCGGATAACAGGAGATGCGCGTCGAGGCCAGCCCGGCCAGCGACCGGATGTGGTCGGTCATGAACTCCGGGCCGGTGGCGCAGTTCAAGCCCACGGCCAGCGGGGCGGCGTGCGCGATCGAGACGTAGAACGCCTCGGCGGTCTGGCCGGCCAGCATCGCGCCCATGGGCTCGATGGTCGCGGAGACGATCACCGGGATCTGGCAGCCGAGCTCGCCCCGTACCCGCTCGATGGCGAGCAGACCCGCCTTCACGTTGCGCGTGTCCTGGCAGGTTTCGAGGATCAGGAGATCGGCGCCGCCCTCCACCAGACCCCTGGCCTGCTCGTAATAGGCCTCGCGGAGCTGGGCGAAGGTGACGCCGCCGGTGATGCTGATGGCCTTCGTCGTCGGCCCCATCGCGCCGGCCACCCACCGGGGCCGCTCCGCGCTCGAGAATTCCTCGGCGGCCTGGCGGGCCAGGCCGGCGGCCCTGCGGTTCAGCTCCAGCGCGTCGCCTTCCACGCCGTACTCGGCCAGCACGATGCGCGTGGCGCCGAAGGTGTCCGTCTCGACGATGTCGGCGCCGGCTTCGAGGTAGGCGCGGTGCACGCCCAGAACGACGTCCGGGCGGGTGCGGACGAGGTTCTCGTTGCAGCCTTCCAGAGACGCGCCTCCGAAGTCGGAAGCAGAGAGGCGAGCCTCTTGCAGCATCGTCCCCATGGCGCCGTCTAGGACGAGGATGCGGTGGTCCAGCGCATCGTATAGAGAGCCGAGACGTAAGTCGTGCGCCGTCATGGGGATACTTCGATTGTAACAGCGGCGGCGGGAGCGCCCCGCTTTGTGGCGCGAGCTTCAGCTTGCAGCATCGGCTTCAGCCGACGTCTGGCACAACGCTTCCCAGGCGTGTCCCCGCACTCGCCTTACGTCGCCAGGAGTGGCGACGCGGCAGGCAAAAGTGCCCGCGCTACGGCGAGCATTGGCGGCGCCCAGGCCGCGAGCCTGGCGCTGGCCTGTGCTAGTATAGGCTCCTTTGATGGGTCCTGGAATTCGGGGCCGCTTCTCTCCGCTGCTGTTTCGGGCTCTGGCCGGAATCGAGACGGGCGTTTTGGGAGGGACGGCCATGTTCGGCTGGCTGGCCGTCAGTTCGCTGTTGGACTTGCGGTCGGTGTGGATCCTGCCGAACATTTTGGGGTCGGTGCTCCAAGGCCGCCCGGTGATCGAGCGCGGTTTCGGCTGGCTGACGGTCTCCGGCCTCGGGCTGCACCTGTTCGTCTCGGGGCTGGTGGGCCTGGTGTTCGGGCTGGTCGTGGGCGGTTCGCGGAACCGGTTGCGGGTGACGTTGCTGGGGATCATTACCGGCCTGCTTTGGTATTACTTCTCGCAGTACCTGTTTTGGCGGCGGCTGGGGGTGCTGGTGATGGTACATAGCCCGCCGCGGCCCATGCTGCTGGCGCACCTGCTGTACGGGCTGGCGCTCGGCTGGTTTCCGGCCGGGCTGGGCGGCCTGCGGCGGCATTTTGGCGGGGAAGCGCCGAAGTTTGAAACGCCCGCCGCGCCCGGGGCCGTCGAATAAGGTTGGCGCGTTGCGCCCAGCCGGGTTTGCGGAAGCCACAGTGCTAGAATGAAAAATTCAGATCTGCGCCGAGATGGCGACCGCCAAGTGAAACTTCCCGAGGAAGCCCGACGTCGGAATAAGCGCGCAGAGTGGAGAGGGATTAGGCTTTCATGAGGTTTAACAGGCCTGGGTGCCTGTGGGTACTCTTCGTTTGCGCCTGCTGCCTCCCTGCGAGCGCGCAGCCGCAACCTGCTTCGTCATCCGAGCAGCGACGGGAGCCCCCGCCACCCTCGCAACCCCAGCCGCAACAGCCGCCCCAGCCGAAGCCGCAGCAGCCGAGCCCGTTTGAGACGGTGCCGGAGCAGGCGGAACAGCCCCAGGCGGCGCCAGCCCCGGAGGCGCCAGCCGCGCCAGGCCCCGCAGTCCCGGCGGCCCCTCAGCTCGAGGAGCCCAAGCCCGCGCTGCCGGCGCCGGTGATGCCCGGCCAGGACGTCATCGAGGCCATCGAGTTCCGAGGCTCGCGCCGGGTCCCCCAGGACACCTTGCGGGCGACGATCTTCAGCAAGAAAGGCGACCGCTACAGCCCGGACATGCTGCGGCGCGACTTCATGGCGCTGTGGAACACCGGCCGGTTCGACGACATCACGCTCGAGACCGAGCCCGGCAAGGCGGGCCTCATCGTCCGCTTCGTGCTGGTAGAGCGGCAGGTGGTCCGCTCCATCCGGTACGAGGGGATCAAGTCGGTAACGGTGTCGGAGATCCTGGACCGGTTCAAGGAGCGCAAGGTCGGGCTGTCGGTGGAATCCCAGTACGACCCGAACAAGGTCCAGCGCGCGGCGGTCGCGCTCCGGGAGTTCCTGGGCGAGCGTGGCCGGCAGTACGCCCAGGTGACGCCGGAATTGAGGCAGATCCCGCCCGCCTCGCTGGAGATCACCTTTCGCGTCAACGAAGGCCCCAAGGTCAAGGTCGGCCGCATCGAGATCCTGGGCAACCAGGTCATGAGCCAGCGCGCGGTGATCCGGGCGATGAAGAACCTGCGCCCCATCGGCGTGCCGTACTCGCTGCTGTTCGAGAACCTGTTCGCCAAGACCTATGACCTTGCCAAACTGGAGGAGGACCGGGACAGGATCCGGGTCTTCTACCAGGAGCACGGCTACTTCTACGTCCGGGTGCTGGACCACAAGGTGACGTTGCGCAACATGGGCGGCGGGAAGTTCCGCGTCCCGCTGTTTTACACGAACCGTCCGGGCATCCGCGCCGACATCCAGTTGCCGATCGAAGAGGGCCAGAAGTACAAGATCCGCAACTTCAACTACGTGGGCGTGAAGCTGTTCCGGGTGCCCGAGAGCCTGACCCCGCAGCTTTTCCAGATGGCGCCGGGCGACGTCTTCTCGACCGCCAAGCTGCGCAAGGGCCTGGACCGGATGCGCGAGCTATACGGCCGGTTCGGATACATCGACTTCGTGCCCGACCCGCAGATCGAGCAGGTGCAGGGGACGGATCGGCTCGACGTGACGATGAACGTCGAGGAGGGCCAGCAGTTCTTCGTGCGGCGCATCGACTTCTCGGGCAACACCACCACGCGCGACAAGGTGATCCGCCGCGAGCTGCTGCTGGACGAAGGCGACCTGTTCAACAGCCAGATGTGGGAGCTGAGCGTTCTGCGGCTGAATCAGCTTGGCTACTTCGAGCAGTTGAAGAAGGAAGAAGCGGCGCAGATCACGCGGGACTCCCGGAACAGCACGGTGGATATCCTGCTGAAGGTCAAGGAGCGCGGCAAGAACTCGATTGGCCTGACGGGCGGCGTCTCGGGCATCGCGGGCACCTTCGTCGGGTTCAACTACTCGACCAACAACTTCCTCGGCCTGGGCGAAACACTCAGCCTGACATCGCAGCTCGGGGACCGCATCCAGGACGTGACCTTCGGCTTCACCGAGCCGTACTTCCTGAACCGTCCGATGCAGCTCGGCTTCACGGTCTTCACGCAGCGGTTCAGCTACAACCAGGGCCGCGAGGTCTCGCTTGCCACGGGCCAAAATCTGATCCCGTACTTCCAGGCGATGGGCGCGGACAACCTGCTCAACTACGTCTCGAACGGGCATGGTTTCACGGTTTTCAGCAGCTACCCGCTGCGGCGGAGCTTCGCG
>JBEKLJ010000023.1:0-23308 GCA_050010255.1 Bryobacteraceae bacterium | reverse complement strand
CTTCCCTGCCGAAAGAGCTTTACACCCCGAAGGGCTTCATCGCTCACGCGGCGTCGCTGCATCAGGGTTTCCCCCATTGTGCAAGATTCCCCACTGCTGCCTCCCGTAGGAGTCTGGCCCGTATTTCAGTGCCAGTGTGGCCGTGTGCCCTCTCAGGCCGGCTACCGATCTTGGCCTTGGTGGGCCGTTACCTCACCAACAAGCTAATCGGCCGCGGGCTCCTCCTCCGGCGTCTTGCGACTTTCTCCTCGCGGAGTCATGCGGTATTAGCCCCGGTTTCCCAGGGTTATTCCCCACCAGAGGGCAGATTACCCACGTGTTACTCACCCGGACGCCACTGTACTCAGGGATTGCTCCCCTTTCTCGTTCGACTTGCATGTGTTAAGCGCGCCGCCAGCGTTGATTCTGAGCCGGGATCAAACTCTCGTTTGATCTTGTCGAGTTGTATCGTCTCGGTTGAACTCGAATCCAACGAAGGTTCAAACTTTGCGTCCAACCAGATTGTCAAAGATCTGGGCAACCGAGCCGGGGATCTTGTGGAAGCCCGAACCGGCCGCCGGCCTCAAAAGCCATTCTGACCGCACTGGCCCGCGCTCTGCCTCTTGGGCGCAGACTATGGCGGCCAAAGAACTTGCGATTAATTCAAGAGCTTTGGGAAGGCTGACTGCCTCCCGATGCGATTGCTCGCACCAGGCAACTCTCAGACTGCCGTTTACCAATGCTAGCACGCCCGGCCAGCCCGCGCAAGGGCCGAACCCGAACACCATTCGCCCGCGGGAATCAAGCCGGACGGCTGCCGGATGGCGGCTGACGTTTCAGCCTAGCAGAACCGCCGGGGCGGTGCAACTTCCCTGCCCTGAACGGCTCCCTCTCGGCTGCTCGTAGGCTAGCAGATCCGGGCGCGCGGCGCAACGAAGAGCGGAGAGCGCCGCTTCCCGCGGTCGCGGCGAAGCCGGCCGGAGGGCCGGCTGGCGGACCTGAGGTCCGCCCCACCGGAGGGCCGAGGCGTCCAGATGCGGGAAGGGGCACGGAGCGAATAGAATATAAGGATCTATGCAGGACAGCGGACAGGAGTTCTACCGAATCAAGAAGTTGCCGCCGTATGTATTCGCGGTGGTGAATGAACGCAAGGCCCAGCTTCGCGCGCAGCAGCTCGACGTGGTGGATCTGGGGATGGGGAACCCGGACCTGGCCACCCCTAAGTTGGTGGTAGACAAGCTGATCGAGGCGGCGCAGGACGCGCGGAACCACCGCTATTCGCTTTCGCGGGGCATTCCGCGGCTGCGTGAGGCCATCGCCAAGCGGTATAGGGTCAACTATGGCGTGGAGCTGGACCCGGACAAAGAAGTGATCGTGACCATGGGGGCCAAGGACGCGCTGGCGCACCTGCTGTTTGCGGTGATCGGGCCGGGAGACGCCGTGGCGTCGCCGAATCCCGCCTATCCTATTCATCAGTATGGAGTTGTGATGGCGGAGGGGCAGGCGTGCGTGATACCGATGCCGACGCCGGCGGAGTTCCTGAACCGGGTGGAGGACCTGTTCCGGACCGCGATCACCAAGCCCAAACTGATCCTGGTCTCGTTCCCGCACAACCCGACGACGCAGTGCGTGGAGATCGAGTTCTTTGAGGCCCTGGTGGCGCTGGCGGAGAAGAACGGCGCCATGATCCTGCACGATTTCGCGTACGCGGACCTGTGCTTTGACGGGTACCGGGCGCCGAGCCTGCTCCAGGTGCCGGGCGCCAAGGAGATCGGCGTCGAGGTTTTCTCGATGTCGAAGAGCTACAGCATGGCCGGCTGGCGCGTAGGGTACTGCCTCGGGAACCCGAAGATGATCGCGGCGCTGGCGCGAATTAAGAGCTACCTGGACTACGGGGTGTTCCAGCCCATACAGATTGCCTCGATCCTGGCGCTGCGGGAGTGCGACGAAGACACCAAGAAGATCTGCGCGGTCTACCAGCGGCGGCGGGACGTGCTGATCGAGGGGCTGAAACAGGGCGGCTGGGTGGTGGAGCCGCCGCGGGGGTCGATGTTCGTCTGGGCGGCGATTCCGGAGGAGTTCCGCAAGCTGGGCTCGCTGGAGTTCGCCAAGCTGCTGCTGGAGAAGGCCCTGGTGGCCGTGTCTCCGGGCGTGGGATTCGGGCCGCTGGGGGAGGGGTACGTGCGGTTCGCGCTGGTGGAGAACGAGCAGCGCATCCGGCAGGCGACGCGGGGGATACGGCAGATGCTGAAGGCCGGTGCGCACTAGCTGACAGCGGACACGAGAGAGCGGAGGGCCGACAGCGGAGAGCGGCCGGGAGGTCGGTCGTGTTTTGCCCCGAATGCGGAGTCGAGTACCGCGAGGGTTTCACGGAATGTGCGGACTGCCGGGTCTCCCTGGTCGCGGAGGCGCCGCCCGAACCACAGCCGGGGCTTCTGGATCTAGAATTGGTGACGGTTCTGGAGTGCAACAACGCTGTGGCTACCGCTTTGGCGAAGGCCACGCTGGAAGAAGCCGGCATCCCATTCTGCACGCAGGGGGAGGAGCTCGGCCCGCGCATGGAAGCGTTGAGCCCGTACTTCCATCCGTGGTGCCGGTTCCAGGTGGCGCGCGAGCGCGAGGCGGAGGCCCGAGCGCTCTTGCGGCCGATTGAAGAAGCCGGCGCGGGCTAGCGCCCGAGAGCTGACAGCCGGCGCACGCCTCGAGCTTCCTTGTTCGCACCGGGGTCCGCGCGGTTGCTCTACCGTCGCGAATGCCACTGATCGTGGACGGTTGATCTCCTGGCCGCGGGGATCAGGGCCGGCAAGCTCGCGGAGTGGGTACCCGATGGTCACTACGCGATTCGCGATTTAGAGATACTACTTGGAATGCGCCGGTCCATGCATGTCCCTGTGTTGGGTGCGGTGAGCGCCTTGGCCCTGGCAGCCGCCTTGTTTTTGCAGTGCCGGGTTGGCGTCGCCGTTCTGGGCAGCAGCCCGGCCGCGCCGGACGCCCCTGCGCACTTCACCACCGGCGTCATGGTCTACGACTATTTCCGAACGGCGCTGGGCTCCTCGCCGACGGCGTTTGCCGAGTCCTTCTACGTCCGGTTTCCGAAAGTGGCATTCGGGCATTGGCCGCCAGCCTACTACGGTACGCAGGCTGCGTGGTTCGCATGTTTCGGCGCCTCTATCTTGAGCGCCCAGTGGCTGAGCGCGGCAACCGCGGTTGCGATTGCGCTGCTCCTCTTCTTTCGCCTGCGGCGTGCCGAGGGCACAGTCCTGGCGCTCGCCTGCGCCGCCGTGTTTCTGGCTCTGCCGAGCATGCAGGTCTCCGCGTGGGCGGTGATGTCCGACACGCTCACCGGCTTGTTTGTGCTGCTTGCGGTGCTGGCCTTCTCCGATCTGTTGCGTGCGCCAACGGTTCCTGGCGCGGCGGTCCGCTTCGCGGTGTGGTCCAGCGCGGCGATTCTGACCAAGGGGAGCGCCTGGGCACTGCTCCCCTTCGCCCTGCTAACTCCGCTGCTTGCACGCCGGCCCGGCTGTTTCCGGTCGCCATGGTACTGGGCCAGCGGAGCAGGCATTCTGTTGCTTTCGGCGCCGTTTTACCTCTGGGCGCGGTGGTCGGGTATCGGCTATCCAGTCGGTTACCAGATCCTGACCAGAGCTGTCGTTTTCAGACACTGGCAGTTAAGGGCCGCAGCACCGATCCTCGAAGTCGCTCCGCTACTGCTGCTGGCGGCTGCCGCGCTGGCATTCGCCTATGAACTGCGCTGCCGCTGGACGGGCGACGGCGATTCGTATTCGGAGTGGGATTGTCTGGCGGCCGGTTCCTGGGTGATCGCGCAGGTATTCTTCCTCGTGGCTCTCCCCCTGACGACGGAGGGCCGCGTCTTCATACCCGCTCTCGCGCCGGCTGTTCTTCTCTTCGGCCGGCTGCTCGGTCGCCTGCGCTCCGCGCTGCGCGCATCGCCGCTGCTCGCGGCGGGGGCGCCAACGGTGCTGATTGTGCTCAGTTTCGCAGGAGCGTGGGCCGTCCCGATTCCTCGCTCTGAAGGGTACCGTGCCGCGGCGGCGGCCATTCCCGGGCATCCGGAAGGCACAGTCATGCTGGTGTCAGCGGATTCGACCGGCGAAGGTGCATTCATCGCCGAGCGTTTGTCACAGGATCGCCACCGAGCCGGGGTTGTTCTGCGTGGCAGCCGTGTTCTGGCGGAGTCGAATTGGGACGGCTATCGCTACCGGCCGCTCTTCAGGGATGCTGGGGCGGTGTACCAATACGTCGTCGAGTTGCCGGTTCGGTATATCATCATCCAGAGTTCGGCGAGGATTCCACCAGAGTGCAGACTTCTCGAAGAGGCTGTGCGCAGCCATTCGGAGGAGTTCCGCTGGATCGGCCGATTTCCTCTGTCCGGCATCGGCCATGAGCGCTGGGACGAGATCCGCGTCTACGAAAACCTGCTGGCCGGAGACCGGCGGCCCCCCGTTATCCGCACCCGACTGGGTTTGAATCGCAACGGGCGGATTTTGGAGTACCGGTGGCGATGAGCTACGTGCCAGGACACCCGCGCGGGTTGGCCGCGCCCAGGCTTGCATCGGCCGGAAGTTCGGCCGCGGGCCCGGCGTCTTTCGCCCCAGTTCTCGCGCTGGACCGGGCTCGTCTGATAGCTTGATCAGACGTGGCTGCCAACCGCACTCCGTGCGACGTCCTGGTGCGCGTATCCCGAATGAGCGCACTGGAAATCGCAGTGCGGCTGCGGCAGGAGTGCGACAAGCGCCTGGATGAGGTGCGCCACCGCGCCGGGCTGGCGGCCGCGGCCCAGCCGCTGTCGGATCATCGCCCGCCCGCCGGTCGCTTCTTTTTCGACCCCGGCGACGTGCCGGCCCTCGTCGACCTTCTGCGGTTGCGGCTCCCGGAGCAGGCCGCCTGCATCATCTCGCAGGCCGAGAGGATCTGCCGGCGCCGCTTCGATCTGCTCGGCTACGAGGACCTGGACTTCGGCGACCCAATCGACTGGCATCTCGACCCGGTACACGGCCGGCGTGGGCCTCGGATCCCCTGGTTCCGCGTTCCATTCCTGCGCTTTGCCACGGTCGGCGATCACAAAATCGTCTGGGAACTGAACCGGCATCAGCATCTGGTCACGCTGGCCAAGGCGTTTCTGCTCTCAGACGACAGCCGCTTTTTCGACGAACTGCACGCGCAGTGGTACGCCTGGCAGGCGTCGAATCCGTACCCGCTCGGCATCAACTGGGCCAGCAGTCTCGAAGTCGCCTTCCGCAGTCTCGCCTGGATCTGGGTGACCAGGCTCCTGGCCGGATGCGGTTCAATCCCCGAGAAGTTCCGCGGTGATGTGGCCTCGGCGCTGTCCGCCAACGCCCGTTACATCGAGAAGTACCTTTCGACCTACTGGGCGCCCAACACGCACCTTCTGGGCGAGGGGTTGGCGCTGCTGTTCATCGGGACTTTGTGCAACGAATTTGTTTCGGCCGAACGCTGGCGCCGGCGGGGCTGGGAAATCGTGCTGAACGAGTCGCGCCGGCAGGTGCTGCCCGACGGGATGCACTTCGAGCAGTCGATCTACTATCACGTCTACACGCTCGATTTCTTCTTGCATGCACGGGTGCTGGCCGCTCGGAATGGGGAAGCTGTCCCGCCGGAGCTGGATGCGACCATAGAGCGCATGGCGGAGGCGCTGCGCGTCCAATCGCAGGCTGGCGCGGCCCCGCGTTTCGGCGATGACGACGGCGGCCGCCTGTTCGACCCGCGCCGCAACCGCACCGAACATTTACTCGATCCCCTCGCCACCGCCGCCGTTCTATACAGCCGGGCGGATTTCAAAGCGGCTGTGGGCGGGTTCCGGGAGGAGACGTTGTGGCTGCTCGGCGCCCAGGGTGCGGCGCACTTCGGCGAGCTGCGGGCCGAGCGGCCTTCGCCGGCCTCCTGCTGCTGCGCTGACTCGGGGACGTACTGCCTGGTCGCGACGGAGCCGCTGATACGCGAGGTCCTCATCGACGCCGGGCCGCACGGATACGGCTACGGCGGCCACGGCCACGCTGACGCGCTCAGCCTGCAATGGATTGCCGGGGGACGACAGTGGCTTTCCGACCCCGGCGCCTTCTGTTACTCGCAGGAGATCCCGCGCAACCAGTTCCGCGGCACCGCCGCCCACAACACGCTCGAGGTCGATGGCCTGGACCAGGCCGAGCCCTCAGAGCCATTTGCCTGGCGTGCCAAGCCTGAAGCGCGCGCCGAACGCTGGTTGAGCTCACCGGACATCGATCTGTTCATCGGCAGCCACGCCGGCTATTTGCGGCTCGCCGATCCGGTGAGGCATCGCCGCTCGGTGGTTTCGTGGAAATCCGGCCAGCTGCTGGTGCGAGACTGCGCCACCGGCGCCGCGGTGCATGAACTCGCTCTGAACTGGCACTTGGGTCCCGGGTTCCGCCTCCTGCGCGAGGGTCCGGGCCTGAGGACATTCGCCGGTCCGGACGGCGCAGCGCTCAGTTTCGCGTGCGCCGCGGTGCCCGATTGGACCAGCGCAGTGGTGGAAGGCGAATGGTCCCCGGTCTACGGGTCCAAGATCGGCGCGCCCGTGGTGCAATGCCGCGCGCGCGTCCTGCTGCCCGCCGAGTTCGCCGTGATGCTGTCGCCCGCAGCTCCCGATTGGGCGGCGCTGGAGCGGCTGCCGGAGGCCTCCGGTCCGCTATCCGTCTATCGCTATGCCGACCCCGCCGGCTCGCTCCTGATCTTGTTCAACGATGGCGCTGGCGAGTGGCAGTGGCACGACTGGATGGGCGACGCCGCGTTCCTGAGTCTCGGCAGGCGTGCGGGCGAACCGTGGCTGTTTGCTGCCGGCGTCGGCCGCCTGCAGTTTCGCGGCCAGCCACTGCTGGCTTCCGGGCAAGCGCTGGAATTCTGGGAAGCCTCCGGCGCTCGCGTGCCCGCGGCATCTCTCGCCGACCTCTAGCCCGCTTTTCTCACCACGACCGTGGCGAGGCGCGCTGAGAGGGCCGCACCAGGTTGTTGGTGAGAAATGCGGGCTAGCCCGCTCAGGCCGGCTTCTGAGGCGCGTTGACCTTGGTAGTCCGCCACAGCATGCGCCGCGGCAGCAGCGGGAAGAATGCGGCGCAGAAGGCGGCCGCCATGAGCACAAAGAACGTCCGCGCGGGAGAACTAAGCCGCTTCAGGAGGAACCTCTCGGGCAGAATGAGGTCCAGCACGACCAGCGCGTAAAACGCCGTGTGCGCGGACAGCGCAATACTCCTCCAGATTCCCGGGAGCCCGAAGCTGGCGGCCAGCACGAGCAGCAGGGCCCAAGGCAGCAGAAGACGCCCGAGCTTGTGCGAGACGAAGTGGACCCACATGCGGTTCCTGGCCCTCAGCAGCTCCGGATGCCTGGCGATCGTCTGGTAGACGCCGGCCAACGTCCGCACTTTTCGGCGAAACTCGGAGTCGAGCGAGGTCGGATAGTCGTAGGCGCGGGCGCTCTCGTCGAGGATCACACGGTAGCCTTGGAAGAAGGCGCCCAGCGGCAGGTCCACGTCGTCGAGGATCGTATCCGCGGCGAGCGGGGCGGCCAGCCGGGCCCGCATGGCGTAGATGCAGCCCGTGGCGCCCAGCACCGAATCGATGCTGCTCAGGTGTCTGCGAATCCACTTTTCGTAGCGCCAGTAGGCTCCGACGTTCGCTTCTTCCTGGGTGCCGCCCCGGAGGATGATCAGTTCCCCGCTGGCCGCACCGACTTGGGGATCCGCAAAGCAGGAAACCAGGTTGCGCAGGCTGGCAGGGTCGAGCTTCTGCCGCACGTCGGTGAAAAACAGGATCTCGCCCGTCGCGCGCCGCAGGCCTTCATTCAGCGCCGTTGCCTTCCCGCTCCTGAGAATCGAGATCAACTCGACCCCCTGCGACGCGAACCCGCGGACGGCTTCGTCCGTCCCATCTTCCGAGCCATCGGAAATGACCAGGACCTGCACCAGCTCCCGTGGATAATCCAGCGCCAGTATCGATCGCAGTTTCTGGTGGATCCAGGCTGCGCCGTCGTGCACGGGCAGCAGGATGGACACGGTCTTCGTCTGCGGCCTCTTCTGGAATGGCCTCGCGCGCCGCCGCGCCAGGATCGCCAGCAGCGCCGGATAGCCAAACAGGACGTAGAGGACGAACGTGGCACTCAGAACGAATACCACCGCGGCCGGCACTCATTGATTGTAGATCGAAGCCGGCCTGATGGAGCGGTGCATGCGGGCCAGCCCGTAATCCGTCCGTAAGGGCGCGTAGCGGACACGAACTCAGACTACCGGGGCGGTGCGCTGGGATGCGGCATCCACCCGGCGGGTGCAGCCGGCGCTCGCCGTAGCGCGGGCACTCGTGCCTGCCGCGTCGCCACTCCTGGCGACGCAGGGCGAGTGCGGGGACCGGCCCGGGAATGGTTCCGCCAAGCGTCGGCACCAGTGCCGACGCGGCACGCTGAGAGCGCGCGCTACAACAACCGCCGCGTCGGCTTACGGACGGATTACGGGCCAGCCGGGGTTGGAAACCGCGGCCGTTTGGCGTACGTTAAAGAAACAGGAAGAGGAGGCCAGCATGAAAGCTGTCCAAGTGGGCATCCTTGTGGCCCTGCTGGTTTGCGCGGGACTGCTGTTCAAGATCTATCGCGGACAACAGGTGCCGGCGACCCCGGTGGCGACCGAGACGCAGCCGGCCGCCCCGGCCGCGCCCCAGGCTGCGATCCCGGCCGCCGCGGCTCCCGCCGCAGCGGTCGCGACTGCACCGGAAACGGCCGCCAGAGCCACCGCGGCGCCGCCAGCGGCCCCCCGGAAACCGTCACCGACCCGTACCGCGTCGCGGCGCGCTGGCGAGACAATGGCTGAGAATCGCGCCGAGCCGGAGGCCTCCGAACCGGCGGCGCCGCCGGCCGCTGCTGTCCCGGCGCCCTCTGCTGCTCCGGCGCCGGCGCCCGTGCAGGTGGAGCAGACGCAGCCTCCGGGGGCGCTGAATCCGCCCAGCGGAGCCCAGACGGCGCCGCCCGAGCCCCGGCAGCCCCACAAGGTCACCATCCCCGCCGGGACGCCGATTGTCGTACGCCTGTCGGAGGCCTTGAGCAGCGATCGGAACCAGGCCGGGGACACGTTCTCAGCCGCGCTAGATCAGCCGCTGGTCGTGGATGGCTTCGAGATCGCAGCGCGCGGCGCACGCGTCGAGGGCAAGGTGGTCGAGGCGCAGCCTGCCGGGCGGGTGCGCGGAGTCTCCTCCCTGGCCGTACAACTGGTGCGGCTCCACACCGCCGACGGGCAGGACGTCACAATCTCGACCCGGCGGTTCGCCCAGGAAGGCGGGACCTCGCATGGGGAAGACGCCAAGAAGGTCGGCGTCGGAGCGGCAATCGGCGCGGCGATCGGTGCGATCGCCGGCGGGGGAAAGGGGGCCGCGATCGGGGCCGGGGTAGGCGGCGCGGCTGGCGCCGGGACCGTGGCGGCGACTCGCGGCAAGCCGACCGAGCTCGCGGCCGAGGCCCGGCTGACGTTCCGGCTCGAGGAGCCTGTCCCGCTCACCGAGCGCATCCGCTAGCGCGGCTGTTTCACCATGATCGCAGCGAGGCGCTACCCAAGCCCGCATTTCTCACCAACAACCTGCTGCGGCGCGCGATAGAGCCGCATCTACTGTGTTGCGCTCGGCCGGCGTCCTCGATCCGTAACGGACCTGCGGGCGCCGGCCGTCGCGCGCCTTGTATCTGCGGCCCTCTCATCGCGCCTCGCCACGGTCGTGGTGAGAAAAGCGGGCTATCGCGGCGGCGCGCCCGCGTCCGGCGCCAGAGCCCGCTCCACGGCTTCAGCCAGCATCCGCGGAGTAAAGGGCTTCTGCAGGAACCCGATCTGCGGCTGGTATCTCGCTGGCAACGACGCCGGATCGAACGGGTACCCGCTGCAGATCAAGACGGCGACCCGCGAGTTCAGATCGAGCATCCGGAGCAGGAGTTCGGTGCCCGGGATTTCCGGGAGCGTGATATCGGTCAGCACCAGCCGGAACGAGAGCGGGTCCGCCTGGAACGCCGCCCAGGCTTCGCGGGCCGTCCGGCAGGCCAGCGTGCTGTAGCCGAGCCGGCGGAGGTACTGCTCCGTCACCGCGAGCAGGGCCTCCACGTCGTCCACCAGCAGGATCCGGCTGGCGCTGGGGTCCGGCACAGCGTTCACCAGATCGCCAGTGGGGCTTCACCCGGCGTGAAACCGAACCCGAGCGTCGCTCTGTAATAGGTCCGCTTGAGCACGGCGCCGTGGATGGAATAGTTCCGGCCGTCAATGCGGCCGATCATGGACACAACCCGGCTGAGCCGGGTCGAGAAGCCGCCCGAGGCCGAGTAGCTACGATAGGCGCCGATCTGCTGGGTGATAGCGGAGAACTTGCTGTAGCCCGCGCCGCCCTGGAGCGTGACCCGGCCGATGCCCGTCCAGGAGAAGCCCGCATGGGCGGACTCCATGCCCGCCGTCGTGTAGAGGCCGTTTCCAGCCAGCACGGTGCGGTCGTAGCCGAGTGTAGCGGTGGAGTGGCGGAATGACCGTGTAATACGAGCCCCGAGATGCGGCAGGTAACTTACCCCGTGGAACTTCTCCACGCCATACGCCTGGCCGAGGATGGCCGCGATGAAGGGATCCACAGGCACCTGAGTGAGGCGCTGCGACTCAACCCGGTATCCGCCGGCTGCCAGACCGATCTCCCATCGGCGTCCCAGTCGCGCCGAGTAGTTCAGCGCCACGCCGTGCATGTCGGATTGGCCGTAACGGCTCTGAAAGTCGAAGTGGCCAAAGGTATACGAAACGCCGATGGTCTGGTAACGCGTGAGGCGGTACGCGAGGCTGCCGGTGGCGTGATACCCGTTGGCGCCAAACAGGGCGACCGAGCGCCGCCGCACTATGAACCCGTCCCCGCCAATGCTGAAGGAGAGACGCGCCGTGCGCTGATGGACCAGCTGGACCCTACTCATCAGGGCCGTCGTCGGCGTGTCAAAGAGCTCGTTGGTCAGCAACCCGGACCAGGTGGGGTCGTAGCCGAACAGGCCCGCACCATAGTAGGAGTCCATGGGCAGTCCGAAGGCGCGCGTGGTGCGCGTCGCCGTCTCGCCCAACATGATGCTCGTGCGCGACGTCAGCCGCCGCTCATAGGCCAGCATCAGGCTGTTGTCGAAGCCGTCATAGTAGCTGCGCTGCGTGTAGTGCCGCAGCGAGCCGCGGTAGTCCAGGCTCAGCACGCTCTCCTTGAACTGATGCGCTCCGGTCACCCCGAACATCGCTTCGACCCCGTAACCGTCCTGGTAGGCAACCTGCCCGTTCTGGTCCAGGCTGGCGGCTGCGAGGTTGCTGTCGTACATCCCGTTGACGGTCAGGAATGGCCGCAGGCGCAGCAGTTCCCCTCCGCCTCCGATACTGGGGCCTCCGCCGCGGCTGAGAATCGCCGGGCCGCCGTACTCGGACTCAGGCTCCTGAGCCGCCGGCGCCTGCTCGACGTCTCCGGAGGGTGCAGGCGGCGCCTCCTGGCCCAGCAGAGACGCGCCCATTAGCAGCACAACACCTAGGTAGCGCTTCAAGGTTTCCCCTTTCTCCAGGTATCGAAGGCGGGCCGTCGCTACGGACGCGCAATCCTGGGCTCGGCAACCTCAAAGTCTGACTCGCGCGCCGAGGTTGTGTCAAGCCGACCGGGGCAGACCGACGGTTGAACGCCCGGGCGTTGTATGATTCCCGTTGATGCGATCCCATACCGAGTACTTGACATTCAAAACGCGCAAACACCGCGACTACATCAACATCACGCCGCAGGTGGAGAGCGCCCTGGCCCAGAGCGGGATACGGGAAGGGATGATCCTGGTTTCGGCCATGCACATCACCGCGGGCGTGTGGGTCAACGACGCCGAGGACGGTCTGATCGCGGACATCGACGAGTGGCTTGAGCAACTGGCGCCCTTCCGCCGCGAGTACCGCCACCACCGCACCGGCGAAAGTAACGGCGACTCGCACCTGAAGAGCCTGCTGGTCCACCACCAGGTGGTCGTGCCCGTCACCAACGGCCGGCTCGACTTCGGTCCCTGGCAGCAGATCTACTACGCTGAGTTCGACGGCCAGCGGCCCAAGCGCGTCATCATCAAGGTTATGGGAGAATGAGCAGCGCCGCCTGAAAGGGAGCTGCTCTTGCCGGCATAACGTCTGAGGGGGGTGATATGACCCAAACGGTTCTTTGCTTCGCTATGGCGGTTGCGGCCGGCCTGGCGGCCGAGCTGCCAATCAGAGAGGTCGTTCTGTACAAGAACGGCGTCGGTTACTTTGTCCGCAGCGGCGAGCTGGCGGCCGGCAGGACGGCGCGGCTCGAGTTCCGGGCCGACGAGATGAACGACGTGCTGAAGTCGTTGATGGTCGTCGACGAAGCCGGCGGCCAGATCGGCGGCCTGCGGTACGACTCCAGCGAGCCGCTGGAGAAGAAGCTGGAGCAGTTCCCGTTCAGGCTGGGCGAGGCGCAAGCCCTCACTGCTCTGCTCGATCAACTGAAGGGCGCGCGGGTGGAAGTGAAGACCGGCCCGGCGACTGCCTCCGGCCTGATTGTCGGCGCGCGCGAGGTCGCCCCTGGCGAAAGGCAGGCCCCGCGGCAGGAGTTGACCCTGCTGACCGACTCCGGGGAGCTGCGCACCCTGGACTTGGCCGGGATGACCGCTCTCACCTTCGCCGACCCGGCGCTCCGCCTCCAGTTCCAGCAGTACCTGGCCAACCTGGTCGCCGGGCGATCGAAGGAGAAGCGCAGCGTGTACATCGACTCCAGCGAGGGCAAGGCCAGGCGGCTCAGGGTGGCCTACGTCGTGCCGGCGCCGGTGTGGAAGTCGAGTTACCGGCTCGTATTCGCCGAAGCGGGCGAGCCCACCCTGGAGGGCTGGGCGATCGTGGACAACTCCAGCGGCGAGGATTGGTCGAACGTGCGGCTGGCCCTGGTCTCCGGGAAGCCCGTGTCATTCATCTCGCGGCTCTACGAGCCCCGGTATGTGGGGCGACGGGCCTTCGATCTGGTCGAAGAACAGGCCGCCGCGCCGGAGGTGCACCGGGGCGGGATCGGGTCGGGCTCGGGGGGCGGCATAGGTCCCGGCAGGAGTGCGGGCGAGGCCGGCGGTGTCGTCGGCGGCATGTTGATGAGGGCGGCCGCGCCAGCTCCGCAAATGGCTCCCGCGATGAGTGAGATGGTCCAGGTGATCGCCAGCTCGGTTGAGCTGTCGACTGAAGCGGCCGAGGCAGGCGAGCTGTTCGAGTACCGCTTCGGGACGCCGGTCACGGTACGCCAGGGCGAATCCGTCATGCTGCCCTTCGTTCAGCAGAAGCTCGCCGTGCGCAAGCTGCTCGTCTACAGCGCCGGGGCAGGGGAGAACCCGCGCAACGCCGCCGAGATCACCAACAATACCGGCAAGACGCTGGACGGCGGGCCGGTCACGGTCTTCGACGGCAACACCTACGCCGGGGAAGCGCCCATGGAGACGCTCAAGGCGGGCGACAAGCGGCTTATCAGCTATGCGGTCGATCTCGGCACGCGTATCACCACGGGGCTGGAATCGGGCAGCGAGCTGCTGCGGGAGATCCACCTCAACCGGGGCGTGCTCATTACGCGCGCGGCGCTCCAGCAGACCACCACGTACACGATTCGCAACGTGGACCAGAAGGCTAAGACGCTCCTGGTCGAGCACGCCATTCGGCCCACCTTCCGGCTCGTCAAGATGAAGCCGGCTGAGACGACGGCGGCCGCCTACCGCTTCGAAATCCGGCTCGCTCCGGGCGCGGCGGAAAAGTTCCCGGTGGTCGAGGAGCAGCTCATCGAGCGGACCGTCGCGCTGGTGAACGCAACGCCGGGTTTGCTGCTCACCTACATCCAGAACAAGGCGCTCGACGAGGACGCGCGCAGGCAACTGGATCGCATCGCGCAGCAGAAGGCCCGCATCGCCGCCAACGACGGCGAAATCCGCCGCGCGCAGGAGCAGATCGACGAACTGGTTCGCGATCAGGAACGCCTGCGGCAGAACATCTCGAGTCTCAACCGTGTCGCTGGCCAGCAAGAGCAGGTGCAGAGCTACGCCAAGAAGCTGGCCGACGAAGAAGTGCAACTGGCCGCGCTGCGCGACCGCCTGGCGGAGCTGAGGAAAACCAAGGCCGCGCTCGAAGCCGAGCTGAACGAGCTCATCGAGAAGGCGCAGTTCTAGCCCGGATGTTGATGCATACCGCATAGAGGCCCATGGACGTCGCGCTGATCGGCTATGGCAACGTCGGGCGCGCCTTCGCCCGGCTGCTCGAGAAGAAGCATTCTTCGTTCCCCTTCCGAATCGTCGGCATCCACACCGCCCGGCACGGGACCGCGATCGATGGCCGGGGCCTGCCCCCCGAGCCCCAGTTCGGGCCGGCCGCGGCCTCGGTAGAGGAGTTCCTGGGCCGGGCGAGGGCGGAAGTCGTCATCGAGGTCACTCCGCTGAATCCCATGACGGGTGAGCCTGCCATCTCCCACATCCGGGCGGCGCTGGCGCGCGGCTTGCACGTGGTGACGGCAAACAAAGGTCCGATCGCCCACGCCTATGCGGAGCTTGCCGGGGAAACGCGCGCGGCCGGGGTCGAGTTTCGCTTCGAAGCGACGGTGATGGATGGCGCGCCAGTGTTCAACCTGGTCCGCGACCACCTGCCGGGGGTTCGGATTCTGGGCTTCACCGGGGTCCTGAACTCCACCAGCAAGATCGTGGTGGAGGCGCTGCGCGACGGCATGTCGATCCAGGAAGGCATCCAGGTGGCGCGGCGGCTGGGCATCGCGGAGACCGATCCGTGGTACGACCTGGACGGCTGGGACTCGGCGGCCAAGACCGCGGCGCTGGCCAACGTGCTGCTGGAGGCGCGCGTGACGCCGCAATCGATCCGGCCCCGCGGCATCAGCCGGCTGACGCCGGAACGCGTCCAGGAGCTGGACCGCAAGGGCAAGACCGTGCGGATCGTCAGCCGCGCCAGGCGCACCAGCGGCGGCGTGAAGCTGCGCGTTCGCGCCGAGGTGCTGGAGAAAACCGACCTGCTGGCCTCCCTGGCCGGCGCCTCGAACCTCATCCTGTTCCATACCGACCTGATGGGCACCCTCGGCACGGTCTCCGTCAACCCCACCGTGGAGCAGACCGCCTACGGCCTGTTCTCGGACCTGGTAGACATCGCGCGGCAGGTCTAATCGCGCCGCGCAGGCGTGCGCTAAACTGAAGATTGATGGCTGGCAAGCTGCTGACCGCCGTGAAGCGCTTCATCCTGTGGGACTACCAGCGCGCCACCTGGCAGTACGACGTGATGGTCGGGCTGATCCTGGCGTTTGTGTTCCTGACGCCGCGCCAGTGGTTTCTCGATCAGCCCCGGATGCCGCGTACCAGCCGCATCGCCATGCTCCAGGGCGGGCGCGGCACGACCGTCTACTGGGTGGAAGCCGAGTTGCTGGCCGGAGTTCCGGAGGCGGATCGCAAGCAGAAGGCGGGTGAGGTGCTGCGCAGTCAGACCGGCGAAAAACGGGAGATCGTGCGGCTCGAACCGGTCTTCGACTCCGAGTCCGTCATCAAGGGATATATCGCCTTCACGCATCCGTAACGGTGCTCGGGGCAGAGGGCCCCGATTTCTGGGCTGACAATGACGATGTTGAGGTCCCTGGCGTTGGTTGTGTTGGCGGGCTCGGTGGGCGCGCAAGCCCAGACCGCAGCCTCCGTGCTCGCGCGCATGGACAAAGCCGCCGCCGCCTTCCGCGCCATGACCGGTAAGCTGAGGAAGGCCGAATACACCGCTATCCTCAACGACACCAGCGTCGAGAACGGGGAGATCTACCTGCTGCGGAGCGGGCGCAAACTCCTGATGCGAACCGAGATCCTCGATCCCGAGCCGCGGTCCATCGGCTTCGACGATAGCCGCGTCCAGGTCTACTATCCCAAGATCAAGACGGTGCAGATCTACGATCTCGGCAGACAGCGCTCGCTGGTGGACCAATTCCTGGTGCTGGGCTTCGGGAGTTCAGGCGCGGAGCTGACCAGGAACTACACGGTGAAGCTCCTGGGCGAGGAGGTGGTGGGCGGCCAGAGGGCCAGCCGGCTGGGACTGACGCCGAAGTCCGCCCAGGTGGCCGAGCAGATCCGCGGCGTCGAGCTGTGGATACCGCTCGAGGCTGGGCACCCGATCCAGCAGAAGTTCCTCCAGCCCGGCGGCGACTACTATCTGGTCACCTACTCGGAGGTGACGATCAATCCTCCGAACGTTCCCGAGAGCGGCTTCCGCTTGCGGCTGCCGCCCGACGTCATCCCGGAGTACCCGCAGAAGTAGGCGGAACGAAATGGCGAAATCGGCAAAACCCAGGCTCGCTTTCCTCGACTGGACCCGCGGTCTCGCGGCCGTGATTATGCTCAACGGCCACGTGTTCCATTCCTTCTCCCGGCCGGATCAGCGCGAGGGCGCGCCCTACGTCATCTCCCAATTCCTCGGCGGCATGCCGCCGGCCATGTTCCTGTTCCTGGTGGGCGTCACGCTGGCCTTCCTGATGCACTCCAGCGAGCGCAGCGGTCTGGGGGCGGGGGCGCGCGTCCTCAAGGCGCTCCGCCGCGCCGGCTACCTGTTTGCGGTCGCGTTTCTGTTCCGGTTGCAGCTCTGGATTTCCGGCCTGCCGGACAGCCCCTGGACCGACCTTCTGCGGGTTGACATCCTCAACTGCATGGGCCTGGCGATCGCGGTCCTGTCGGTGATGGCTGTCTTTACCACCGTGGAGCGGGTGCGGCTTTGCGCGGTGCTGGCCGTCGTGATTGCGGTGCTGTCGCCGCTGGTATCCCGGCTCGACTGGTCCTCGGCGCCCAGCCTGGTGAAGAGCTACCTGGTTCCGGACTACCTGTTGTTCGGCTTCTTCCCCTGGGCATCCTTCGTGGCCTTCGGCATGAGCGCGGGCAGCATCATCCGGCTGCTCCAGCCAGAGCAGTTCGAGCGAGCGGCGCAGTGGTCCGCGGTGATCGGCCTGGGGTTCATCGTCGCTGGCCAGTACTTCTCGTCGTTTCCTTACTCGATGTACCCGGCCAGCGAGTTCTGGCTCGACAGTCCGTGGCTGATGTTCATGAAGACGGGTGCGATCCTGATCCTGCTCTCGGCGGCCTACCTGTGGACGCGGCACACGGAAGGCCGATGGAGCTGGGTGCGCCAGTTTGGGCTGACCTCGCTGCTGGTCTACTGGGTTCACATCGAGCTCATCTACGGCCGCTGGCTGTGGTTCTGGCATGAGAGACTGACGATCCCTCAGGCGGCGGTTTGCTCGGTGGCGGTCATCGGCCTGATGCTGCTGTTGTCGCTGGCGCGTACGCAGTGGAGGAACTGGGCGCGGCTGAGCTTGTTCATGGGCTGGTACTTCTTCGCGGCGCGGCGGGCCGAGGATTGAGCGCCGGCGGCGTCCGGGCCTGGCCACCGTATTGAGAAACCTTCACGTTCTCCCAGGATTGTGGTATTTTCACACATAGGCAGAGTTCCGGGTCATAGGTACGCCTCCGGAGCCCCCGAAAGCGCGGCATGACATGAAGGAATCGGTGCGAATACTGGTCATTGAAGACGAGAAGCGCATCGCCGATCTTGTGGCCAGCGGCCTGGAGGGGGCCGGCTACACGGTGGATTCAGTGGGGGAAGGCGCGGGCGGTATGGAGATGCTGCATGGCGCCGATTACGATCTCGTCATCCTGGATCTGATGCTGCCTGACATGGACGGCCTGAAGGTGCTCGAGAAGATCCGCAACCGCAAGGCGAGTCCGGCGGTGCTGATCCTGAGCGGCCTGGGCGCCGTTGACGACCGCGTGAAGGGTCTGGAGAAGGGGGCCGACGATTACCTCGGCAAGCCATTCGCCCTTAGCGAGCTGCTGGCCAGGGTCCGCGCCCTGCTTCGCCGCGGGCGGCCGACCCCCGAGCGCCTGCAAGTCGGCGATCTGGTGCTGGACTGCATCCGGCGCAAGGTGACGCGCGGCGGCGAGCCGATCGACCTGGCGCCCAAGGAGTTCAGTATTCTCGAGTACCTGATGCGGAACCGCGGCCGGCCGCTCAGCCGCACCATGATCGTCGAGCACGTCTGGGACATGGACTACGACGGGCTGACGAACAGCGTGGACGTTTACATCCGCCATCTGCGCCTCAAAATGGACGACCGCTGGCCGCTGAAGCTGATCCACACCGTGCGCGGCGTAGGCTACATGATCGAGACGCCCGACAAGCGGGCGGAGAAGGAACAGGAGCCCGGGCAGAGTGGCGGCTAGGGCTAGCGGCCCCCCGGCGCGGGCGCCACGCCCGCCGCATATCTGAAAGAAGATGGCTCTCGACATCCAGCGAAGGGAACGTGAGGACATCACGGTTCTCGATGTGGCCGGTCGCATCACGGTGGGCGAGGAAGCGGGCGCCTTCCGGGACACGATGCGCGAGCTGACCGCCGGCGGCGTCCGCAACGTCATCCTGAACCTCGCCGGCGTCGATTACATCGACAGCACCGGGCTGGGCGCTTTGGTGGTCTGCTTCACCTCGGTAGGGAAGCAGGGCGGCCAGCTGAAGCTGGAGAACCTGAACCGGCGCACTCTCGAGTTGCTGCTGTTCACCAAACTCACCACCGTGTTCGAGATCTTCGGCGACGAACAGGACGCCGTCAACAGCTTCTTCCCCGACCGCCACATCAAGCGCTTCGATATACTGAGCTTCGTCAGCGAGCAAGCCGGAGAGGACAAGTAGAAGCGCGGCCATGCGCTTGGTGGTCATCGGCGGAGTCGCAGCGGGCATGAGCGCGGCCGCGCGCGCCCGGCGCTGCGACCAATCCCTGGAGATTACGGTCCTCGAGAGAGGCGCCCACGTCGCTTGGGGCGCGTGCGGCCTGCCCTACTATGTGGAGGGCCTGGTGCCGTCGCTCGAAGACCTGGTCGCCTTCCGGCCCGAGTGCTTCCGCCAGGAGCGCGACATTGATGTCCGCACGGGCGCCGAGGCCGTGGCTATCGAGCACGCCCGCCGCCAGGTGGTCCTGGCCGGCGGCGACCGCGTGCGCTACGACCGCCTGGTCGTCGCCACCGGCGCGCGCCTGGAGGACTCCGGCATCACGGGCGCCGATCAGCCCTACGTCTTCCGGCTGACCACGATGGAGGATGCCCGGCGGCTCAAGGCGGTTCTGTCGGAACGCCGGCCGGCGCGCGCCGCGGTGATTGGCGCGGGCTACCTGGGGCTCGAGCTGGCCGAGGTTCTGCGCGCGCACGGCGCCGCGGTCACCATCTATGAAGCCCGCCACGATTTGCTGGGGCGGAGCGACCCGGATCTGACCGCCCTGCTGCGGACGCATCTGGCGCGCTTCCGCATCGAGCTCCGGCTGGGCGAGCGAATCGGCAAGATCGAACCCGGTCTGGCGGACATCGTGCTCCTGGCGACCGGCTTCCGGCCCAACGCCGAGCTGGCCGCCGCGGCCGGGATCGCGCTGGGCCGCACGGGCGCCATTTGCGTCGACGACTGGCTGGAGACCAGCCTGGCCGGCGTCTATGCGGCCGGCGACTGCGCCGAGACCTTTCACCTGGTCTCGAAGAAGCCGGTGTATTTGCCGCGGGGCGCCACGGCCAACAAGATGGGCCGCGTGGCCGGGGCCAACGCCGCCGGGCGGCGCGAGCGCTTCCCCGGCGTCGCCGGAACAACGATCGTGCGCGTTTGCGGCCTGGGCGTGGCTGTCACCGGCTTGTCGGAATCTCAGGCTCGCGCGGAGGGCTTCGACGCCGTCGCCGCGCGCATTGAGGCGCTCGAGAAGCCGCGCTACTTCTCTGGCACACCGGGGACGGTCGAGCTGGTGGCCGACCGCCGGAACGGGCGGATCCTCGGGGGATCCGTCACCGGCGAGACAGGCGCCGCCGGGCGCATCAACGTGATCGCCGCCGCCGTGACGAGCGGAATGCGGCTGGAGGACTTCGAGCAGCTCGATCTGGCCTACGCCCCTCCGTTCGCCCCGGTGTGGGACCCGTTGCTCATTGCCGCGCAGCAATTGAAGAAACGCCTGTAGGGCGGTTTCCCCGGCCTGCGATAGACTGAAGTCATGGCGTTCTGGAGGCAACGGCGGATGCTCGAAGCCGGCGCGCGCGCTCCCGAATTCCAGTTGCAGAACCTGGACGGCGCCAGCCAGTCGCTCAGTGGATTGCTGGCGCGCGGGCCCGTGCTGCTGGCGTTCTTCAAGGTGGAGTGCCCGGTGTGCCAGTACACGTTCCCGTTTCTGGAGCGAATTCACCAGGGCGCGGGCGGCCAGCAGGGCGGGGTACAGATCCTGGGCGTGTCGCAGGACAAGGCTGGCGCGACGCGCGAGTTTGGCCGGGAGTTTGGCGTCAGCTTTCCGATCCTGCTCGATGACGCCGCCGGCGGGTATCACGTCAGTAACGCTTTCGGGATTGACACCGTGCCGTCGCTGTTCCTGCTGGAGCCGGACGGGAGCGTATCGCTGAGCGGGGCAGGGTTCTCGAAGGCGGACCTGGAGGCGCTGGGCCGGCGCGCCGGAGCCGCGCCGTTCCGCCCGGAGGAGCCCGTCCCGGAAATGCGCCCGGGTTGAGGGTCCAAGAACTAGGCTCCCGTGCGGAGCCTAACATGAGTTACGAAGGCCGGGCCGGGGACAGACGGGACTGTCCCCAGCGGTGCTGTTTGCCGCGCGTGGACAGTCTCGTCTGTCCCCGGTTCAGCAACCGTGCCGCGCTGCCGTAGCGCACGCTCTTGAGCGTGCCGCGCCGGCACTCGTGCCGACGGTTGGGATGCAGGGGTTAATGCCGACCATCAACGAAATCCTGGGTTCGGCAGGCGCGATCGCCAAGGGGATGGGGGTCACGCTGAAGGAGATGCTGTCCCCAGCGGTGACCGAAGCCTATCCCGAGGAACCGGTCCGGCTCCAGGACCGCTACCGCGGCGTGCACGTGTTCGAGCGCGACCAGAACGGCCTGGAGAAGTGCGTGGCCTGTTTCCTCTGCGCGGCCGCCTGCCCGGCCAACTGCATCTACATCGAGGCCGCCGAGAACATCGCGGCGCTGCGCATCAGCGGTGGCGAGCGCTACGCCAAGGTGTACAACATCGATTACTCGCGCTGCATCTTCTGCGGCTACTGCGTGGAGGCCTGCCCCACGGACGCGATCGTGCACGGGCACGGCTTCGAGATCGCCAGCTACAACACCTCGACGCTGGTCTATCGCAAGGAGCAGTTGCTGGCTCCGCTTGCGCCTGCTCCGGCTCCCCCGCGCCTCGGGTAGGAGCAGAACCGAGGCGGCGCTCTAACCTACGTCGTTAGGCAGCGGTAAGCGCGCCGCGCCACAATCAGCTCCTCGTTCGTCGCCAGCGCTAGCACAGACACCGGCCCGCTGGAAACGATGCGGTCGCCGGAACCGCGCTCGTTCGCCTCCGAGTCGAGCTGGACGCCGAGGAACTCCAGACCCGCGCAGCCGAGCGAGCGCAGGCGCGGAGAGTTCTCGCCGATACCCCCGGTGAACGCGATCGCATCCAGACCGCCCATGGCGGCGGCGTAGGCGCCGATGGTCTTCTTCACCTGGTAGCCGAGGACTCCGAGCGCGAGGCCGGCATCCAGGTTGCCTTGGGCCGCGGCGTTCTCCAGGTCGCGCACATCGCCGCTGGCGATGCCGGAGAGCCCCGCCAGGCCCCCCGCCTTCATCAACTGCTCCCGGACCTCATCCAACGTCCAGCCGCACCGTTCCATCAGGTAGAGCACCGCGAAGGCGTCGAGGTCCCCGTGCCGGGTGGCGCTTTCCAGGCCCGATTGCGGCGAGAAGCCCATGGTCGTATCCACGGAGCGGCCATGGAGGATGGCGCAGATCGAGGAGCTGCCGCCCAGATGGCAGCTCACCATGCGCAACGTGTCGATGGACCGTCCCAGCAGCTCCGCCACGCGCTCGCCGATGTACTGGTGCGAGGCGCCGTGAAAGCCGTAGCGGCGGATGCCGTACCTTTCGCGCCACTCCGGCGGCACTCCGTAACGCGCCGCGTATTCGGGCATGGTGGCGTGGAACTCGGTCTCGAAGGCGGCCACCAGCGGCACGCCCGGCATCGCTTCGCGGAATGCGCGCACGGCCGTCAGGTAGATGGCGTTGTGTGCCGGAGCAGCCGGAAGGAAATCCTCGATGGCGGCGACCACGGCCTCGTCGATGAGGAATGTGCCGCGGTAGCGCGGGCCGGCGTGCACGGCCTTGAAGGCGACGGCGTCGATCGGAGTCTCACTGACCCGGATCTGAGCGATGGCCTCGCGGTAATCCTGGACGCGCTCAAAGCGCCCGCGTGCCAGCACGCGCTCGGCGGGCATCTCCAGAATCTGGTACTTCAGCGACGTCGAACCCAGGTTCGGAACCAGGATGTTCATGGAAGCCTAGTAGCGTAGCAGAAGCTGAACCAAGGGACAGATGCAGCGTTAAAACCGGGGACAGACGGAACGTTCCCCGAGAAAACCCCGCGGCGGCACCCACATCTCTAATATGGCCCGTCTTCCACGGGTCGTCGCCGCAGGCGCGGCCCACCACATCACTCAGCGGGGCAACGTGCGCCGGACGGTCTTCGAGACTGATTCGGACCACCTCGTGTATCTCGATCTGCTCCGTCAGTTCTCCAGTGCGTATGAGCTGTCCCTGGTCGGCTATTGTCTGATGCCCAATCACGTTCATCTGGTTGCCGTCCCGGCACGAGCGGGCTCCATGCCGCTCGCCCTGCGGTACACGCACGGTCGCTATGCCACTTATCTCAACGCGCGCCAGGCGGCGACTGGTCACGTATGGCAGGGGCGTTACTATTCCTGCCCGCTTGAGCAGGATCACCTGTGGGCCGCTCTGCGCTACACGGAACTGAATCCCGTACGGGCCGGGTTCGTGACGAGCCCTGCAACGTATGCATGGTCAAGCGCGGCAGCTCACTGCCGAGGTGCCAGCGATCGCCTGCTGGATCTCGAGGTCTGGCGCTTGTGGTGGACGCCGGAGAGCTGGTGCGACTTTCTCGCGGCGGCGGTCACCTGCGACGCCGAGGCCGACCAGATCCGCGCCAGCACGCACACAGGACGGCCCTTAGGCTCTGCGGAATTCGTCCGGGATCTGGAGCGGACGCTACACCGATCTCTTGTCGCGCAGAAAGGCGGCCGGCCAAGGAAGAAGCCGGCAGACACGGCTCAAGCCTGCCTCGGTTTCTCCGCCTCTGCCTCTGGGGCATAAACCGGGAAACGTTCCGTCTCTCTTGAAAATCCCTCCGGGCTAGGCGGCAGGTTCGAGGATGACCTTGTGGCCTAGTTTCTCCAACCTTCGAATCAACGACCGCTCGAGGGCCTTTCGGTTGAGGCGCTC
>JBEKLJ010000022.1:0-23609 GCA_050010255.1 Bryobacteraceae bacterium | reverse complement strand
CAGGTCGTCGATGGCCTGGGTCCCGGTGAGGATCAGGTCGAAGGGCGCCAGGCCAGGCAGGGTCGAAATCACCAGGGCGAAGGCGTGCGCCAGGCCGCGCGTGCCCCAGCCGGTATCCAGGCCCGTGATCTTCACGACGCGGTCGGCGCCCTTGGCGGCGGCCGTATAGAGCGCGTCGTCCACCTCCGGGCCGTCCGCGGCCACCACGGTGATGGCGCCTCCGTGGCGTTCCTTCAGAAGCAGCGCCTGCTCCAGCGCATGGTCGTCGGACTCGCTGAGGATCATGCGGAGGGCGTCGCTCGCGAGACTCTTGCCGTCCGCGGCGATCTCCAGCTCCTCGACCACGTCGGGAACCATCTTCAGCAGCACGAGAATGTTCATGCTCTAAACCTCCATGGCTTCCGCCACGAGCTCCACCACGTCTCTGACGATCATCTGCTTGTCGTGACCCAGCACCTTCAGGGCGTCCTCGAAACGTGAGACCTCATAGGGGCAGGAGACGGCCAGCACGTCGGCCCCGGTGGCGATGGCCTCCTTCACCCGCCGCTCCGAAAGGCGCTCGTAGCCCTTGACCTTGTAGTAGGTGTCCAGCCACATGCCGCCGCCCCCGCCTCCGCAGCACAGCGAGTTCATGCGATTGTGGGCCATCTCCACCAGCTTGACTCCCGGCAGGGCCCGCAGCAGCCCGCGCGGCGCTTCGAAGAACTCGTCCTGGCGCCGCAGGCAGCAAGGATCGTGGTAGGCCACCTTGTAGCCGAGCTTCCTGGTGAGACGCGGCCGCAGCTTGTCCAGGTTCCGGAAGAAGTACCCCGCGGCGATATCGAGGGGCCAGTTGAAACCCGCCGCCGGATAGCGGGTGCTGAAGGCGTTGTGGGCGTGCGGACAGGAGGTCACCACCCGCCGGAAATCGTACTTCCGGAAGACGGCCATGTTGGAGTCCATGAGCGTCTCGTAGAGGCCGGGTTCCCAGGTGAGGCGCCCGCACTCGCCGGCGCACTTCTCCTCGTTGCCGAGAATGGCGAAGTCGGTTCCCAGCGCCTGGAAGAGCCGCGCCGTGGCCCGGGCGTTGTCCTGCCCGCGGGCGTAGTAGGAGGAGTAGCACTCGACAAACCACAACACGTCGACCGGGCCGGGGCTCTCGCCCAGGATGCGGATGGGCACGCCGGCGGTCTTCACCCAGGCCGCGCGCTTGCGGGCGGATTCGCCCATCGGATTGCCGTAGCGGAGCATGTTCTGGAGCGCGCGCTGAAGCTCGGCGGGCAGCTCGGGCAACTCCAGCAGCGTCCGCTCCTTCACCAGCGGCAGCAGGATCTCGGTGAGCCGGATGTCCCGCGGGCACTTGGCCATGCAGGCGTAGCAGGCCACGCAGGTCAGCAGGCTTTCGCTGCGGAAGACCTGCTCGATCATCCCGGCGCGGAGCATGGCGATAATGCGCCGCGGCGGGTACTGCATGACGTCGCCGTAAGGGCAGGCGCCCACGCAGGTCCCGCACTGAATGCAGCTTAGGACCCGGGGCCCCTCTTCGGCGGCCAGCAGGTTGTCAAGAGCGGTGAAACAGGAGGCAAGCTCGGTTGCCGGAGTTGCGGCTGCCATTCTCTTTTTCTCCTATCCGGAGCGGGCGGACGAGTGCCCTCAGCAGCGACAGAACCAGTAGTATAACACTCCCTAGCTCAAAGCCGCGGTCAGGCGAAGGCCAGGCGAAGGCCGGGTACGTCTTCGAAGTCCGCGCGGTTGAGCGTCCAGAGGGCGGCCTGGCGGCTGACGGCGCAGGCCGCGATGGCCAGGTCGATCTGGCGACCCCTGGGCCGGCGCAACGCACGATAGAGCTTCGCACTCAAGGCCGCCTCCCGCGGTCCAAAAGGAATGGCCGACTCGGAGGGGAGCAATGCCCCTTGCGCCGCCAGCTCCTCCGGCAAACGCGGCCCGCGCAGCCACTCGTACAACACCAGCGACGGAATCAGGATGCGCTCGCCGCTTTCGATGGCACGGCGAAGCGCGGGGGCTGAACGCTTGGGACCGGACAAGCTGTCGATGAGAACCGAGGTGTCGAGGACAATCACGACTTCGACCTCGAGGCGGCTCGGCGCCCGCCCGACCGCCGGGCCTTGCGGATGGCAGCCAGCTCGCGATCCACAGCGCTGGCGGAACGCGAAGGGATGCGCGGGACCACTTCATCGAAGGTGCGCAGCAGCCGGAGCCGCTCGCTCTCGCTGAGCCGGCCGATCCTTTCGTGGTATTCGAGGATCGCCTCTCGCACCACGGCGCTCTTGGGCATCACCAACCTGGCGGCAGCCTCTTCGATCCGGGAGATGGTCGCCGGATCGAAGGTGAAGGTGACCTTGACGGCTCCTGCCATATCGATACCATACTACCATACCGATCCGGACTGGGCCAGCGCGGCCGGGTAGGGCGACTTTTCCAAGTCGCCACCGGGCCCTCCGGCCCGGGCGCGCGGCCTATACGTCCAGGTTGCGCACGTCCAGCGCGTTCTCCTCGATGAACTTGCGGCGGCTCTCGACGTCCTCGCCCATCAGGGTGGTGAACATCTGGTTGGCTTCGACGGCGTCATCGGAGCGCACTTGCAGCAGGGTGCGCTTCTCGGCGTTCATGGTGGTCTCCCAGAGCTGCTCGGCGTTCATCTCCCCCAGGCCCTTGTAGCGCTGCACCTGGGCGTCGCGCATGCCCTCGGCCTTGACCGACTCCAGCAGCTCGCGCCAGCCGGCGCGAGCCTCGCGGGTGGAATCCCGCACCACGACAAAGGGCGGCTGGTTGTAGCGGGCGACCTGGCGGGCCAGGGCGCGCAGCCGCCGGTACTCGGGCAGGGCGGCGAGCTGAAGGTCGATGAACCGCTCGGCGTTGGTGGCGTCATGGAAGCTGATAGACCAGGCTGAGTGCTCCTCGTCGCGCTTGAGCTCGGTCTTGACCTGGATGGTCTTGAGCGCCTCGGCGAGGGCCGTCAGGTTCTCGCGCTCGTTGAAGTCGGCCTTGGAGTCGATTTTCAGGTCGGGGCGCGAGAGCATCTCGACGATGCGCGGGTCGCGCACCTTGCGCTCGAGGCGTGCGAACACCTGCTGGTACTCGTCCAGCGAGTTGAGGAACGCGCGCAGCTCCCCGCCCTCCAGGCGCCCCGCGGGCGCCGTGCCGGCCGCGCCGGCGCCGATTTCGACCGCGACGTTTTCGGTGGCGCGGCGCAGGACCTCGCGGAGGAACTCCTTCTCGTCCTTGATGAACTTCTCCTGCCGGCCCTTCTTGACGCGGTAGAGCGGCGGCTGGGCCACGTAGACGTTGCCGCGCGCGATCAGCTCCGGCATCTGACGGTAGAAGAAGGTCAGCAGTAGCGTGCGGATGTGCGAGCCGTCCACATCGGCGTCGGTCATGATGATGATCTTGGCGTAGCGCAGCCGGGTGACGTCGAAGTCCTCGCGGATGCCCGTGCCGAGCGCGGTGATCATGGCGCGAATTTCCTCGTGGCTGAGCATCTTGTCGGTGCGCGCCTTCTCGACGTTGAGGATCTTGCCCTTGAGCGGCAGGATGGCCTGGTAGCGGCGGTCGCGGCCCATCTTGGCGGTGCCGCCGGCCGATTCGCCCTCCACCAGGAACAGCTCGCAGCGCAGGGGATCCTTCTCCTGGCAGTCGGCCAGCTTGCCGGGCAGGCCGCCCGAATCGAGGGCACCCTTGCGGCGCGTCAGGTCGCGTGCTTTGCGGGCCGCCTCCCGGGCGCGGGATGCGTCGATGGCCTTGGAGACGATCTTGCGCATCACCGCCGAGTTCTTGTCGAAGTACTCCGAGAGCCGGTCGTTGACGAACTGCACGACGAAGCCGCCGATGTCGCTGTTCAGCTTGCCCTTGGTCTGGCCCTCGAACTGCGGCTGCGGCAGCTTCACGCTCACCACGGCGGTCAGGCCCTCCCGCACGTCGTCGCCGGTGAGGTTCTCCTTGACGTCCTTGAATAGGCCGCCCTGCTGGCCGTAGAAGTTGATGGTGCGCGTGAGCGCGCTGCGGAAGCCGGTCAGGTGCGCGCCGCCGTCCACGGTGTTGATGTTGTTGGCGAAGCTGAAGATGTTCTCGCTGTAGCCGTCGTTGTACTGGAAGGCGATGTCCATCGTGAGCGTGCCGCCGCCGGGAAGCTCGCGCGCGCCCTCGCAATGGATGGGCTTCTCATGCAGGACGTTCTTGCCCTTGTTCAGGTGCTTGATGAACTCGGTGATGCCGCCGCTGTAGTAGAACTCGTGCGATTTGGGCGGGTCGAGGCGCTCGTCGGCGAGCGTGATGCGGAGGCCCTTGTTGAGGAAGGCCAGCTCGCGCAGCCGTTGCGAGAGCGTGTCGAAGCTGAATTCGGTGGCGACCATGATGGTCGGGTCCGGTTTGAAGGTGATCTTGGTGCCGGTTTTGCGGCCCGCCCGGCCCTTCAGCTCCAGCGGCGCCTTAGGGATACCGCGCTCGTATTCCTGGACCCAGGTGTAGCTGGTAGTGGAATCCTGGCCGGGCTTGGCCCGCCAGATCTCCAGTTCCAGCACCTCGGACAGCGCATTGACGCAGCTCACGCCGACGCCATGCAGCCCCCCCGAGACCTTGTAGCTCTTGGTGTCGAACTTGCCGCCGGCATGCAGCTTCGTCATGACTACCTCGGCCGCCGACATGTTGAACTCATCCATCATGTCGACCGGGATGCCGCGGCCGTTGTCGATCACGGTGACGGAATTATCGCTGCGAATGGTGACACTGACCTCTGTGGCGTAGCCCGCCAGCGCCTCGTCCACGGAGTTGTCGACGACCTCATAGACCAGGTGATGCAGTCCCCCCTCGCCAGTCGAGCCAATGTACATGGCCGGGCGCAGCCGCACTGCTTCCAGACCCTCGAGCACCTTGATGCTGCTCGAGTCGTACACGCCCTCCTGAACGCCCGCCCCGTTGCCTTCATTGGGCGGTAGCGCACTGGGCTTCAGCGCTTCGGGATTCTTGGTTGCCATTCAGACCTCGTGCCCACCGCGTGGCCGCGGGTCCCAGGCGCAAAGGCCGCCACCGGCTCCCCCGGCCGTCGAAAGCAGGTTTGCCGGCACCTGCGGCGCTAGATGCGCATCGGCATCACAACATAGCGATACTGCTCCTCGGCTCCATCACCGCCAGGCCGGACTTCCACCGCGCTCTGCGCGTCCTTGAAGGCAAAGACAACCTGCTCCTGGCTGACCACGCGCAGAAACTCGAGCAGGTAGTGGGCATTGAAGCCGATCTCGAGCACTGCGCCGTCGTACTCTGCTGAAACGCTCTCCTCGCTCTCCCCTGTCTCGGAAATCGAGGAGAAGACCTTCACCTCGCCGGGACAGAGTTGCATACGGATGGCCCTTGATTGCTCATCGGCAAACTGCGACACACGCTCGATCACGGCCCGAATCTCATCGCGCATCAGCGTGACGGAAATCTTGTGGTCCTTCGGTAGCACACGCTCGTAGTCCGGGAATGTGCCGGTCAGCTTGCGGCAGATGAGCAGGCGCTCGCCGATCTGGAAGAACAGGTGGTTCTCATCGCTGCTGAACTTTACACTGGGGCTGACACCGCTGTCCTGCCCAAGCTTGAGCAGCTCCCCCATGGCCTTTCGCGGCAGCAGTGCACGAAGCGGTGAGCGAAGCCCGGGCAGCTCTGTAGGGGTCTCAATGTAGGCCAGTCTGTGCCCGTCTGTCGCCACCATGACCAGTGCCTGTACCTTGAGCTGAAGCAGTGCACCGTTCAGCGTGAAGCGCGACTCCTCCGAGGAGATCGCAAAGATGGTCCTCTCGATCATCCTGAGTAGAATCGCCAGCGGAATCTCAGTCACAGCCTCGGGCATCTGAGGGAGTTCAGGGAAGCTCTCCCGCGAGATGCCGGCAATCCGTGTGCGCGACCGGCCACAAGCAATACTGGCCCAGTCATTCTCCAGGAACTTCACATTCAGATCGCTGTCTGGCAGCAGGCGCACGTAGTCCAGAAGCCGCCGCAGCGGTAGTGTGCCTGCACCGTCACGCACAACGCGGGCCGGGCAAGAGCAACGGATGCCAAGCTCCAGATCCGTAGCCGTCAACTGGATCCGATCACCCTGTGCTTCCACAAGTACATTGGAGAGAATGGGTATCGTCGTACGCTTCTCAACAACCCCCTGGGAAAGATTCAGCTCCCGTACCAGGTCCGTCTTGCTAACGGTGAATTCCATAGATCGGCTCTCCTGTCGGCACAAGTAGCATGATCTCAAACCGACTCTCTACAATACCAAATATAAGAACAGTAGTCGTAGGGATTGTGAACATGTCAGTTTCTCTCTAAATTATACAAAATCCTGGTGGTTGTTGGGAAGTGGATGATGTTGGAGACGCGCTGGAGGGCTGTGCGCGCTGGGGGGCTCTGGACGATAATTCACAGGTTTCAGGGGAGGCTGGAGAAGATGGCTGTGGACGTTGTGGGAAGTTGTGTGGCTTGAGGCGGTTGGGTGGTGGAGAGGTCTGTTGAGAGGTTGTGGATCTGATTGCATAGATGCGGTAGGGGCTGAGGTTGGGTATCGGACGGGCCGGGATGGATGGAGGCTTCACAGCCTAGCCGACTGAGTCGACCAGGTTCTGGATGAGGCGGTTCAGATCGCTGTTTTTCTGACGCAGCTCCTCGATGCGGTGGATGGAGTGGAGGACAGTCGTGTGGTGTTTGCCACCAAAGGCGCGGCCGATTTCGGGAAGGGAGGCCTGCGTGAGCTCCTTGGCTAGGTACATTGCGATCTGACGTGGCCGAGCAATCTCGCGGCGGTTGCTCTTCAGTCTTAACTGAGCAGGCTGAAGGTTATGCTTTGAGGCGACCATGCGGGTGATCGACTCAATCGAGATCCTCCGCTCGCCGTTGTGGACCAGGTGCTTGAGCACCTGCTGTGCCAGCGGCAAGCTAATTTTCTCTCCCGTCACTGACGAGTAGGCAACCAGTTTGATTAGCGCTCCCTCCAACTCCCGAATGCTCGACTTCGTCTTCGTTGCGATGAGCACTCGAACATCGTCGGGTAGCGATACGCCGTCGGCCTCGGCCTTCTTGTCGAGGATGGCCATTTTTGTCTCGAGGTCCGGTGGCTGGATGTCCACCATCAGTCCCCACTCAAAGCGCGAGCGCAGACGCTCCAGAAGACCGGGGATCTCCTTGGGCGGCGAGTCGCTGGAGATGACGATTTGCTTCTGGCTGTCGTAGAGCTCGTTGAACGTGTAGAAGAACTCGTCCTGCGTAGCCTCCTTCTTTCCCAGGATCTGGATGTCGTCCATCAGCAAGACGTCGGCGGAGCGGTAGTGCTGATGAAACAGCGGCATCCGGTTCAGTTTGATGCTGCTGATCATCTCGTTCATGAACCGCTCGCTGGACGAGTAGACAATGCGCATGCTGGCGAAGTTGTCTATCAAGGCGCGCCCGATGGCGTGCATCAGGTGGGTCTTGCCCATGCCCACGCCACCGTATATGAACAAGGGGTTGTAGCGCTCGGACGGCTTGGTGGCAACGGCCTTTGCGGCCGCATGAGCGAACTGGTTGCAGGAGCCCACGACAAAGGTGTCAAAGGTGAACCTCGGGTTGAGCCGGGCCGAGGGCGTACGGAAGGCCAGATCAGGCTCGGGTGAGGTCAACCTCGTTTGAGCGATGGCTTCGGCCGAAGCGGGGACGGCTACTTCGTACACCACCTGGCGCACGGGAAGCCCAGCCTCCTGGATGGCCGCACGGATGAGCTCCGAGTACTCCTGTTGAATGAAGCGCTTAGCCGGCTCACTGGGCACGGCCACCCAAAGAGTGTCGCCCTCCATCTCCCTAAAGGTGGTGCGACTGAACCAGTTCTCGAAGCTCCCAGGGGTCAGCTTGGCAGCCAGCCTGGTCTTTATGAGGTCCCACGCGTTCATACTTGCCCCAGGAGCAGGCGCGCCCCATTTCCACAAGTTTTCCACACCAGTGGAAAACCGTACAACACTCGCTTGCGTATTCCGGAATTATGCTACCGGCACGGGACTGCGTCAGGTAGTACCGCAAGTCTCTCCGGCTGTCAGGCGGAACGTCACTATAGCACATAAGCCAGCACTCGATGCAACAAGTTTTTCCCCACGTAACTGGTTGATTGGCAAGAGGATATCGGAATCGCCCAAAATCATTTTCAACCCGTCTTGTCACCTTACGTCGGTACCAGAACTGACAGCCGCGCGCGAGGGTTCGGAGAGGGGGTACGAGGACTCCTAGTCCATTTGACATGCCCAGGCGCCCGAGGGAGAATGAAGAGCGCGCGCGGGAGTAACTCAGTTGGTAGAGTGCGACCTTGCCAAGGTCGATGTCGCGGGTTCGAATCCCGTCTCCCGCTCCAGCCTGGCCTCATTCTGATCCTCTGCGCCCGCACAGTCGTCCTCCCGCAAGCCGCAGCCGAAGGCGTGTGAGAAGATTGGGCTAGCCCCAGCTTGTCCGAACTCGAGCGGCACATCGAACGGTTTCTCGACGAACTGAAGCGCGAGAGCGCCTCGGCGCACACGCTGCGCGCCTACGCCTCGGATCTGCGGCAGTTCCTCGAGTACTTCTCGCCCGCGGGGGCTGAGCCGCCGGCGCCGGGCGGCGTGGACACGCTGGCGCTGCGCGAGTGGCTGGGCGATCTTTACCGCCAGGGGCTGAGCCCGGTCTCGATGCGGCGCAAGGTGGCCTCGGTGCGGGCATTCTTCCGGCACCTGGTGCGGCACGGCGTGATCGAGGTCAACGTGGCGCGGCTGATCCACACACCCAAAGCGCCCAAGAGGCTGCCGCGGGTAATGACGGCGGAGCAAACCAACGCGCTGCTGGACCAGGTGGCGGCGGGCCGGCTGGAACGGCCCTTTCCATCGCGCGACCTGACGATTCTGGAGCTGCTTTACGGCTGCGGGTTGCGGGTGAGCGAGCTGGTGGGGCTGAGCCTGCTGGATGTCGACCTCGCCGAGCGCTGGGTGCTGGTCCGCGGCAAGGGGCGGAAGGAGCGGCAGGTGCCCTTCGGCGCGAAGGCCGCCGCGGCGCTGGAGCGGTATCTGAGCGACAGGCGGGCCCAGCCGCGCGAGACGGCGCTGTTCGTGAACCAGCGCGGGCGGCGGCTCACGGACCGGGGCGTGCGCGGCATTGTGAAGCTGTATGGGACGCTGGTGGCCGGCGACGCCTCGATCCATCCGCATAGCTTCCGGCACGCCTTCGCAACGCACCTGCTGGCCGACGGGGCCGACCTGCGGTCGATTCAGGAGCTGCTGGGCCACGCGCGGCTCTCCACCACGCAGAAGTACACGCAAGTCACGCTCACCGAGCTGATGGCGGTCTACGACAAGGCGCACCCCAAGGCGTGAGCCGCGATCGCGGGCTGTTCTTGGGTTACCCTTGACTTGAGAGTTGCTATGGCGAAACGCGTTTGCCCCTGGTGGCTTGGCTATGTGCTAGCCAGCCCGCTGCGACGGCTGTGGCAGGACCCAGCCAAGATCCTGGCCCCGTACGTTCACGAAGGCATGACGGTGCTCGAACCTGGGCCGGGCATGGGCCTCTTCACGCTCGAACTGGCCCGGCTGGTAGGGGCCTCCGGCCGAGTGGTGGCTGTGGACATCCAGTCCAGGATGCTCGCGGGGCTGAAACGCCGGGCTGCCAGGGCCGGGCTTGTCGAGCGCGTGGATGCCCGCCTGGCCGCGCCTGATTCCATGGGGCTGGCTGATCTGGCCGGTGCGGTGGACTTTGCGCTGGCTTTCTTCATGGTGCATGAACTGCCAGCCGAGGACCGTTTCTTCAGCGAGGTCGCCGCAGCCTTGAAACCGGGCGCATGCCTCCTGTTGGCCGAGCCTCCTGGACATGTAAAGGCCGCGCAGTTCGACGCCGAATTGCAGGCCGCGGCCCTAGCCGGCCTCGAGCTGGTGGACCGTCCGCCCGTCAGCCGCAGCCGCGCTGCCCTATTGAAGAAGGTTTGAGGCTGGGGACAGCCTCGGTTCTCCAGGGGAATGCCGGCGCGTCCGCCGGAGGCGCAGTGGAGGGACTGCTACTGGGCGGGCGTGAGCCCGTGGTCGGCGAGGATGCGGCGGCCTGCCTCGCTGGTCAGGAAGTCCAGGAAGCGGCGCGCGGCACGCTCGTGCGGGCTGCCGCGGACCACGCCGGCGGCCTGGCGGATAGGGGCGTGCGCCGAGTCCGGCAGCAGCACCGCGCCGGGGAGCCGCAGGAGGAGCGACCAGGCGGTGATCACCGCCTCGGCGTTGCCGCTTTCGGCGTACTGGAGCGCCTGCCGCACGTTCTGGCCATAGACGACCTTGGGCTCCAGGCCGCTCCACAGCCCGTCGCTTCTCAGCAGTTGCCGCGCAGCGGCGCCATAGGGGGCGTGCGTGGGGTTGGGCAGCGCCACGTGCAGGACGCGCGGCGCCAGCAGGTCTGGCAGAGTCCGCAAGGCGCCGCCGGGCGACCACAGCCCCAGCCGGCCATGGGCGTAGACGCGGACGCTGCCGGGCAACAGCTTTCCACTGCGGACCAGCTCCGCCACAAACTCCTCGTTGGCCGAAAGGAAGACGTCGTAGGGGGCACCCTGCTCGATCTGGCGGGTGAGCAGGCCGCTCGCGCCCAGGACAAACCGGACTTTCCCACCCCCAACCCGGGCAAAGGCCTGCGCCAGGGGGGCTTCCAGAGGGGCGAGGTCGGCTGCGGCTGCCACCAGCAACTCGTTGTCCTGCTGTGAGTTCTGGGCCGGGGCGGGAACCGGGAAGGAGAGCAGGAGAAAAGCAGTCAGAGAGGTTGACAACATCACACTCAAGTTGCATAATGTAAGTGTGCTAATAGGGGCGGGACGGCCGCCTCTTCCGAGACGAAAGTTCATTCGCAAACATTGTAGGAGGCTGGGAGGGACATGAGCAAGATTATTGGTATTGACCTGGGAACTACCTTTTCGGTGGTGGCGGTGATGGAGGGCGGCCAGCCGGTGGTGATCCCGAACCAAGAGGGAGCGCGGATTACGCCCTCGGTGGTGGGGTTTTCCAAGAGCGGGGAGCGGCTGGTGGGGCAGGTGGCCAGGCGGCAGGCGGTGACCAACCCCGAGAACACGGTCTACTCGATCAAGCGGTTCATGGGCCGGCGGCTGGAGGAAGTCGGCCAGGAGATGAAGCTGGTGCCGTACAAGGTGACCCGCGGCCCGGGCGGCGACGTGCGCGTGGACGCGCAGGGCAAGCACTATTCTCCGCCGGAGATCTCGGCCATGATCCTGACCAAGTTGAAGGAGGCGGCCGAGGCCTACCTGGGTCAGAAGGTGACCGAAGCGGTGATCACGGTGCCGGCCTACTTCAACGACGCGCAGCGGCAGGCCACCAAGGACGCCGGAAAGATCGCCGGGCTGGACGTCAAGCGCATCATCAACGAGCCGACGGCGGCGGCGCTGGCCTACGGGCTGGACAAGAAGAAGAACGAGACGATCGCGGTATACGACTTCGGCGGGGGCACCTTCGACATCTCGATCCTGGAGGTGGGCGAGGGCGTGGTGGAGGTGAAGTCCACCAACGGCGACACGCACCTGGGCGGCGACAACATCGACCAGCGGATCATGGACTGGGTCATCGCCGAATTCAAGAAGGAACACGGCATCGACCTCTCGCGGGACCAGATGGCGCTGCAGCGGCTGAAGGAAGCCGCGGAGAAGGCCAAGATCGAGCTTTCCACGGTGCTGGAGAGCGAGATCAACCTGCCGTTCGTCACCGCCGATGCGACCGGCCCGAAGCACCTGGTGGTGAAGCTGACGCGGGCGCGTTTCGAGCAGATGGTGCAGGACATCCTGAACCGGACGCTGGAACCGTGCAAGCAGGCGCTCTCCGACGCGGGGCTGACGCCGCCGCAGATTCAAGAGGTGGTGCTGGTGGGCGGCTCGACGCGGATTCCGCGCGTGCAGGAAATGGTGCGGGTGTTCTTCGGCCGGGAGCCGCACAAGGGCGTGAACCCGGACGAGGTGGTGGCCATCGGCGCGGCGGTGCAGGGCGGCGTGCTGGGCGGCGAAGTGAAGGACGTGCTGTTGCTGGACGTCACGCCGCTGTCGCTGGGCATCGAGACGCTGGGCGGGGTATTCACCAAACTGATCGAGCGCAACACCACCATCCCGACGCGCAAGAGCGAGATCTTCTCGACGGCCTCGGACAACCAGATGTCGGTGGAGATCAAGGTCTACCAGGGCGAGCGGACGATGGCGGGCGACAACCGGCTGCTGGGCGTTTTCCAGTTGGCGAACATCCCGCCGGCGCCGCGGGGCGTGCCGCAGATCGAGGTGTCCTTCGACATCGACGCCAACGGCATCCTGAACGTGACCGCCAAGGACCGCGCCACCGGCAACGAGCAGAAGATCACCATCACTTCCTCCTCGGGCTTGAGCAAGGAGGAGGTGGAGAAGATGGCCAAGGACGCCGACGTGCACGCCTCGGAGGACCGGGGCAGGCGCGAGGAGATCGACGCGCGCAACCGGGCCGACGCGATGGTTTACAACGTGGAGAAGATGCTCAAGGAGCATCGCGCCAAGATCAGCGACGCCGACGCGCACACGGTCGAGGAGGCCCTCGAGGAGTGCAAGAAGGCGATGAAAGAGGGCGGCGTGCCACAGATCAACATGGCGCGCGAGAAGCTGGAGAGCGCCAGCCACCGCTTGGCCGAAGCGATGTACCGGGCTGCCGGGCCGCAGGCGGCGCCGGGAGCCGGGCCGGGCGGCGAGGGGCAGGCAGCCGCGGGCCAGCCGCCCAAAGACAACGTCGTCGATGCGGAGTTCGTCGACATGGACGACAAGACCAAGAAATGAGTTCACCGCAGAGACCGAGAGGCGCAGAGAAGAATAGGGTCTGGATTTCTCCGCGTCTCTCGGTATCTGCGGTTAGTCTGTAGCGTGCTATGCCAGCCACGGCCCAGGACTACTACCAAGCGCTTGGCGTAAACCGGAAGGCGGCCGCGGAGGAAATCCGCAAGGCCTACCGGCGGCTGGCGCGCAAGCACCACCCCGATCTGAATCCTGGGGACAAGTCCGCCGAGGAGCGCTTCAAGCGGGTTCAAGAAGCCTACGATGTGCTGAGCGACCCGAAGAAGCGCCAGATGTACGACCAGTTCGGCTTCTATTCCGAGCACGGCCCGCAGCCCGGTAGCGGGCCGCAGCACGGTCCGGGAATGGACTTCGGGGGCTTCGACTTCTCGGACTATCTCGCGCACGGCGCGGAGGCGGGCGGCGGACCGGGCGGCGGATCGGGCGGCCAGTTCCGTGACCTGTTCAGCCAGTTCTTCGGCCGCGGCTTCCGGCAGCCGGAGCACCCGGCTGCGGAGGCGGGAACGGACCTGGAATACGCGCTGAACATCGACTTCTGGCAGGCGATCCGCGGCACGCAGGTGACCCTCAGCGTCCAGCGCCAGGAGGCGTGCCAGGCCTGCGGCGGCAGCGGGTCGGCCGGCGGGGGCTCGGCGACGTGCCGGGAATGCAACGGGAGCGGCACCGTGAAGCAGAGGGCCGGGGCGATGCGGTTCAACCTGGCCTGCCCGCACTGCGACGGGACGGGCAAGGTGCAGAACGTCTGCCCGGCCTGCCACGGCGAGCGGCGAGTGCCGCGCACCGACACGGTGGAGGTGCGGATTCCGGCCGGCGTGACGAGCGGGACCCGGCTGCGGGTGGCCGGCAAAGGCAGCGCCGGAACGCTGGGGGCGGCGGCGGGGGATCTGTACATCACCCTGCGGGTGGAGCCGCATGCGTTCTTCCACCGCGAGGGCGACAACATCGAGATCCATGTGCCGGTCACGGTGACCGAGGTCGGCCTGGGCGCGAAGATCGAGGTGCCGACCATCGACGGCAGGGCGCTGTTGAAGATCCCCCCGGGGACGCACAGCGGCCAGAGGTTCCGCCTGCGGGAGAAGGGCGTGTTCAACGCGCGGAAGAACACGCGGGGCGACCAGATCGTCGAAGTGGTTGTGCAGCCCCCCAAGGTGCGCGACGAGCGCACCAAGGCGATCCTGCGCGAGCTGGCGGAACTGAACGCGGAGGACCCGCGCGAGGAGATCTGGACCCAGGTGCGCTAGCAAGGCGGCGCGGAGGCGTCCGGCGGGCTGGAAACGAGCCATGGCGAAGGGGAAAAGCAAAGCGGCTTTCATGATCTCGGCGGTGGCCGAGCAATACCAGATTCATCCGCAGACCCTGCGCCTGTACGAGCGCGAAGGGCTGCTGAAGCCCTCGCGCAGCGAAGGCAATACGCGCCTGTACACGCCAGAGGATCTGGAGCGGCTGGAAGTGGTCCTCAAGCTCACCCGCGACTTCGGCGTGAATCTGGCCGGGGTGGAGATCATCCTCAACATGCGGGAGAAGATGGCGGCGATGCAGCGGCAGATGGAGGAGTTCGTCTCCACGCTGAACGAGCAGATGGCCGCCTACATCCCCGCGGAGCGCGAGAAGAAGAACTCACTGATTCCGGTGATCACCCTGGCGCCGTCCAAGCCCGGCCGGCGCTGAGGGGCGGGTCGGGACTGCGGAGGATTCCCTTCACTCCGATGCGAGCCGTTTCAGCGACTCCGCATAGGGCGGGCGGGCGACGCCGCGCTCGGTGATGATGGCGGAGACGTAGCGGTTGGGCGTCACGTCGAAGGCCGGATTCTGGACTGGCACACCCTCCGGGGCCACGGGCACGCCGAAGACGTGGGTCACCTCGGAGGCGGGGCGCTGCTCGATGGGGATCTGGTCGCCGGAGGCGAGCTCGAGGTCCAGCGTCGAGACCGGCGCGGCGACGTAGAACGGCACGCCGTTTTCGTGCGCCAGCACGGCCAGCGAATACGTGCCGATTTTGTTGGCCACGTCGCCGTTGGCGGCGATTCGGTCGGCGCCCACCAGGGCGCAGCCGATGCGGCCGCTCTTCAGGAAGTGGCCGGCCATGCTGTCGGTGATGAGCGTGGTAGGGATGCCGTCGCGCATCAGCTCCCAGACGGTTAGCCGCGCGCCCTGGAGGAAGGGGCGCGTCTCGTTGGCGAAGACGTCGATTTTCTTCCCCGCCGCGACGGCGGCCCGGACGACGCCGAGCGCGGTGCCGTAGCCGGCGGTGGCCAGCGCGCCGGCGTTGCAGTGGGTCAGGACGGTCTTGCCGTTCGGCACCAGGGGCGCGCCGTGGCGGCCGATGGCCTGGTTGATGGCCATGTCCTCGTCGCGGATGCGCCGAGCCTCCTCGACCAGGCCCGAGCGAAGCTCCTGGATGGGCTGGCCGCGGAGGGTGGCGTAGAGCTTCCGCATGCGGTCAATGGCCCAGAACAAGTTGACGGCTGTGGGGCGCGTGGCGGCGAGCGTCGCGCAAATCTCCTCGAACTCCTCGTCCAGCCGCACGGCATCGGCGTGCAACACGCCCAGGGCGACGCCCATAGCGGCGGCCACGCCGATGGCCGGTGCGCCGCGGATGACCATCGAGCGGATCGCCTCGGCCACCTGGCGGTAATCGCGGCAGGTGACGTAGACCTCCTGGCGGGGCAGCCGGGTCTGGTCGATCATGACCACGCCGGCATCGGTCCATTGAATCGTTTCGACCATTAGCCCGATCTTCTCACACGCGAAGGACCCGTCCGACGTCGGCTGGTCTGATTGCGGATCCAAGAAACGGAAAGCCGACGCTGCAAGCTGAAGACGTGCGCCAAACACGTCGGCTGAAGCCGACGCTGCACGCTGAAGACGTGCGCCACGAAGTCGGGGGCCACAAAGCCAGGTGCGGCAGCCCCCTGTCAGTGGCCGAAACGCTGCGCGAGCAGGCCGGCGAAGAAGGTGAAGTTGTAAGCGCTGTGCATGCAGGCCGCGGCGGCGGTCGAGCCGCTAGCCTGCCGCATCCAGCCAAAGGCGACGCCGGCCAGCAGAATGATAACCAGCCGCTGCCAGGACCAGGAATACTCGAAGCCGTGCAGCACAGCGAAGGGAAGGGCCTGCAACAGCACGCCGGCCACGGAGCCGAAGGAGCGCGCCAGCAGCGGCAGGAGGAAGCCGCGGAAGGCCAGTTCCTCGCAGAGCGGCCCCAGGGTGATCGCGAAGATGCCGAGCAGCACCAGGGAAGCGGGATCCTCGATCAGCTCGTCGAGCGGAGTCCGGATCCGTGGCGTGCGCAGAACCACGCCCAGGGCGATCGAGACCAGCGCGGCGAGCAGGCCCCAGCCGGCCGAGCTGGCCAGGCTGCCCCGCGGCCGTACCCAGGCCAGCGAGCGCCAGAACGGCCGGTCGTAGCGCAACCGGATGAGCAGGAACAGCACCAGGAACCAGAAGCCGTAGAAGAGGAAGGTCGTGGCGACGGGGCCGAGGGCCTTGGCTCCCGGCGTCAAGCCGGTGGCCAGGAAGAACACCGTGACGAGGACGAACGCGGCGGCCAGCATCGGCAGGGCGAGGGCGGCCAGCAGGAGCGCGTCCACATAGTTCCAGAACGGATAGGGGTCCCGAGGAGGCGCGGCGGGCGCGGGCGGCTCGCCAGCCGGAGGTTCTATGGGCAGCGGCCCGCTCATGGCTGGCGCTCGATGAGGCACGCGGCCAGGAGCGGAACCATCAGCTCGTGATGTCCGGTAATGGCGAAGCCGCTCCCGCCGGAGCCGGCGTGCGGCCGCTCGACCACGTTTACCCTAGGCCGGTAGTGTTGGAGGAAATCGAGGTTCACCGTGGTGAAGTCCGCGAGCGGAAGGCCCAGGTTCCGCGCCGCCGAGACAGCCTTCAGGAAGACCTCGGGCAGCAGGACGGCCGAGCCAACGTTGAGGTAGACGCCGCCGCCGTTCAACCGCGAGACCAGGCGGCAGAAGAGCCGGAAATCATGGTGGGTTGCGAGGCCGATGGCGGCGGGGTCGGCGGCCGGGTGGGTGTGCGGTGTGTCGGCGCCGATGGCGACGTGGACGGTGACGGGCACGCGCGCCTGGTACGCCTGGGCGAGAAGGCTCGCCTCCGGATGCGCCGCGATGGCCTCCAGCCGCCGGCCGAGCGCCTCACCGATGCCGAGCCCCTCCCGCGCGCCTGCGGCGATGGCGGCGTTCATCTCGCGCCCGGTCTCCTCGGCGGCGCCGAAGCGGCCGTCGGGGAGCACGGCCTCGACGTCCTCGCTGGTGGCTCCCGCCAGGGCGATCTCGAAATCGTGGATGGCCGCCGAGCCGTTCATGGCGAAGGCGGTGGCGAAGCCGCGGCGCATGAGATCGGCGAGCACCGGGGCGAGGCCGCACTTGATGACGTGGCCGCCCAGGCCCCAGAGGATGGGGCTGCCCTTGGCGCGGGCGGCTTCGATCGCTTCGAGGACGGCGCGCAGGGAGTCGGCGGCCAGCACACGCGGCAGGGATTCGAGCCAGGCGGCGAGGCCGGAGCCTTTGGCGTACAGCCGGGCCAGGTGCTCAAGGCGCACTTTGCCGCCGCGGCCGTGGAGCGGAATCGTCTTCAGGTCCGAAAAATCCAGCGGCTCGATGTCGTATTTGCTCACGAAGTATGTCCGTTCTTGCCGCCGGGGCGGCCCGCTCGTGCCGCGGGCGTGCCGCTGGCGGCGCTCTTGAGGACCTTGGCCAACGCCTGGCCGGTGTAGCTCCGGCGCGTTCTGGCGACTTGTTCCGGGGTCCCCGCCACGACCACCTGGCCGCCGGCGTCGCCGCCGCCGGGTCCCAGATCGATGATCCAGTCGGCGGACTTGATCACATCCAGTTGATGCTCGATGACGACCACGGTGTTCCCCAGCCCGACCAGGCGCTGGAGCACGTCCAGGAGCTTCTGGATGTCGTCGAAGTGCAGGCCGGTTGTAGGCTCGTCGAGGATGTAGAAGGTGCGGCCGGTCTGGCGCCGGCTCAGCTCGCGGGCCAGCTTGATGCGCTGGGCCTCGCCGCCCGAGAGCGTGGTCGAGGACTGCCCCAGGTGGATGTAGCCCAGCCCGACGTCCACGAGCGTCTCGAGCTTGGAGCGGATCTGCGGTATGTTCTCGAGCACCGCGAGCGCTTCTTCGACGGTCGCCTCCAGGAGGCCGGCGATCGAGTAGCCCTTGTATTTTACCTGGAGCGTCTCGAAATTGTAGCGGCGGCCGCGGCAGACGTCGCAGGTGACGTAGACGTCGGGCAGGAAGCTCATCTCAATGCGCTTCAATCCGTCGCCCTCGCAGGCCTCGCAGCGGCCGCCGCGGACGTTGAAGCTGAAGCGGCCGGGCTTGTAGCCTCGCTCGCGCGACTCCGGCAGCATGGCGAACAGGTCGCGGATGGGCGTGAAAACGCCGGTGTAGGTGGCGGGGTTGGAGCGCGGGGTGCGGCCGATGGGGGACTGGTCGATCTGGATGACCTTGTCGATGTGGGGCAGGCCCTCGATGGAGTCGTGGGCGCCCGGCTCTTCCCGCGAGTCGTGGAGCGCGCGCATGAGGGCGCGGTAGATGAGGTCGTTGACCAGCGTGGACTTGCCGCTGCCGGAAACGCCGGTGATGACGATGAGGAGGCCGAGCGGGAACTCGACGTCGATGTTCTTGAGGTTGTGCTCCCGCGCGCCGCGGAGGATGAGCTTCTTGCCGTTGCCCTGGCGGCGCCGCGCGGGCGGCGGGATCTGGCGCGCGCCCGAGAGGTACTGGCCGGTCAGCGAGGCGGGGTTGGCGGCGATTTCCCGGGGCGTGCCGCAGGCCACCAGGCGCCCGCCGAGCCGGCCGGCGCCGGGCCCGAGGTCGATGACGTAGTCGGCGCGATGGATGGTCTCGGCGTCGTGCTCGACGACGAGCACGGTGTTGCCCAGATCGCGCAGGCGGACTAGCGTATCGAGCAGGCGCGTGTTGTCGCGGGGGTGGAGTCCGATGGAAGGCTCGTCGAGCACGTAGAGCACGCCGCGCAGCTTCGAGCCGATCTGCGTGGCCAGGCGGATGCGCTGCGCCTCGCCGCCGGCGAGGGTGGCGGCCGAGCGGTCCAGGCTCAGGTAGTCCAAGCCGACCGCGGCCAGAAACTCCATGCGGTTGCGAATCTCGTCCAGCAGGCGGCCGGCGATCTGGAGCTCGCGCTGGGTGAATTGCCAGGAAGCCAGTTTGGGAAGCGCCCGGGCGATGGGCAGCGCGGTGAACCCGGCGATCGAGAGGTCCTTCACCAGCACGGCCAGGCTGCCGGGCTTCAGCCGCTTGCCGCGGCATTCCGGGCACTCGACCGGCGACATGTAGTCGGTGAGCCACTCCCGGTAGACGTCGGTGGCCTCCTGGTACTTCTCCTCCATCAGCGCGAGCAGGCCGCGAAACCCGCCGCCGCCGGCCAGCAGGAATTCCTGCGTCTGCGCGGGGAGCTGGTCGAAGGGCCGGGTCAGGGGGATCTGGTGACGGCGGGCCGCGGCGGCCAGGGAATGCGTGATGTAGCTGGTGGAGGCCGCGGGAACCAGGCCGCCATCGAAGAGCGGCTTGGAAGGGTCGGCGAGCAGCTTGGCGGGATCGAAGGTCCACTTGCTGCCCAGGCCGGTGCAGACCTGGCAGGCGCCGTAGGGGCTGTTGAAGGAGAACGAGCGCGGCTCGAGCGCCGGCACGCTGGTGCCGCAATCGGGGCAAGCCAGCTTCTGCGAGTACAGCCGCTCGTCGCCGTTGACCACGGCCACCACCACGAGTCCGTTGGCGAGCTTGGTGGCCGTCTCGATGGAAGCCTCCAGGCGCTTCTCGATCCCGGGCTTGACCAGCAGCCGGTCGATGACGATCTCGATCGTGTGATTACGGCGGCGGTCCAGCGCGACCGGCTCGTCGATGGGCCTGAGCGCGCCGTCGATGCGGGCGCGCAGGAAGCCCTGCCGGGCGAGCTTCTCGAGTTCCTTCCTGTACTCGCCCTTGCGCCCGCGCACGACGGGGGCCAGGATCATGACGCGGTCTTCGGGGCGGAGCGCCATGATCTGGCGGACGATCTGCTCGGTGGTCTGCCGGGATATCGGCTGGCGGCAGTTGGGGCAGTGAGGAACGCCAATGGAGGAGTAGAGCAGCCGCAGGTAGTCGTAGATCTCGGTGATGGTGCCGACGGTGGAGCGAGGGCTGCGGTTGGTGGTCTTCTGTTCGATGGAGATGGCGGGGCTCAGCCCGTCGATCGAGTCCACTTCGGGCCGCTCCATCTGGTCGAGAAACTGGCGCGCGTAGGGCGAGAGCGTCTCTACGTAGCGGCGCTGGCCCTCGGCGTAGATGGTGTCGAAGGCCAGGGAAGACTTCCCCGAACCGCTCAGGCCGGTGATGACTGTAAGGGTGTTACGTGGGATTTCGATGTTAATGTTCTGGAGGTTGTGCTGCCTCGCGCCGTGTACGGTGATACGGTCCAGCATGGGAGAGGGTGGCTACACCCCGCCAGCTTCCCATTGTCGCTCGGGCCGCGCCGCGCCCGCCAGCGGCTCAGGGAGCAGGCGGAGGAGCCGGGCGGGACCACCGCTTGACGGCCTTGTCGCGCACGTACTCGGCCTTCTGCTTGGCCCAGTCCAAGGCGCGGCGCGCCCAGTGGAAGTGTTCGGCGAGTAAGATCAGGCCCAGGACGATGACGGCGATGCCGGGGCCCGGGACGCCGGGGATGGCCATGATCAGACCCACGCCGAGCAGTACAAAGCCCGCGACAATCCTGGCGATCTTGCGCATCCCAGCTCAATTCTAGCATCGGATCGATGGCCGGGCGCGGGGGGAGTCCGGACGGGTTATCCCCTGGAAAACGTGCCTGTTTCGAACATGGCTATAGGACTGTTCTCTCGTTAGGACTAAAACCAACTTACTATTCAAAGGTAATATGACGTACCAGGACTGGTTTAGCGCAGGAATAGCGAAAAAACGAGCCTAGGTGTTGTACAACATAATGAGGCAGCTCGTGGTGGAACAACGCAGGTCCAAGAGATTCGAGATCCGACTGCCCGTCAGGCTCGTGCGGAATGGCGTCCGCCTTTTGTCCGAAAGCGGGGAGACCAGGAACCTGAGTTCGGGGGGAGTGCTGTTTGCCACCGACGCGAAGATGGATATCGGCGAACCCATCGAGTACGTGATCAGCTTGACGCCTGCGGGCGAGGTGGATCTGCACTGTCTGGGGAAAGTCATACGGCTCGACCCCGGGGTGGCGGGCTGGCCCGATGGCCCCCAGCCGTTTGAAGTGGCGGCCACCCTGGAGCGGTACGAGTTCGTCCGTCAGAAGCTCGCCTAGTTCGCATTTCTCACCAGTAGCCTGACGCGGCGGCGCTAGCCGTGCGGGCGCTAACCGCGCGGCCGGGCGGCTCCGCCGCAGAGGCGATACGGTGTAACAGCGGCCAACCACACCCTGCCGGGACCGTGAAAAAACCCTCCTGCCGGGCTCTCCGGGTGAGGCGAGTTCGGATATACTGGAGCAAAGAAAAGGCGAAGACATGCCCCAGAATCTCTCCCTCGGCTTCCCCGAGCCCCTGGCTGACGTCCCGGTACCCCGCCGCAGCGGGCTGGGGGCGGCGCTGGCCCGCCTGGAGTCGCTGCAGACACGGCCCGACTCGCCCATCCGTGCGATTCGCCACCAGCCCGCCTCGGAAGGGGCCTACGAGCCGATGCCCGAGGCCGTCCATCCGCGGCTCAGGCAGGCGCTGGAATCCACCGGGATCACGCGGCTGTATTCGCACCAGGGGCAAGCCTTCCGGCTGATCGCCGCGGGGAAGAACGCGGTTGTGGTGACGCCCACGGCCAGCGGCAAGACCCTGTGCTACAACCTGCCGGTGCTGAACCTGCTCTTAGCCGACCCGGGCGCGCGCGCCATGTACCTGTTCCCCACCAAGGCGCTGGCCGAGGACCAATTGCACGAGCTCCAGCAAGCCATCGACGCGATGGGCGCGGAGGTGTGCGCGTTCACCTACGACGGCGATACGCCGCAGGACGCGCGCAAGGCCATCCGCGAGCGGGCCAACATCGTGCTCACCAACCCGGACATGCTGCACGCCGGCATCCTGGCGCACCACACGCGCTGGGCGAAGCTCTTCGAGAACCTGCGGTACCTGGTGATCGACGAGCTGCACTACTCGCGCGGCGTTTACGGCAGCCACCTGGCGAACGTCCTGCGGCGGCTGAAGCGCATCTGCGAGTTCTATGGGTCGAAGCCGCAGTTCATCTGCTCGTCGGCGACCATCGCCAATCCGCGCGAGCTGGCCGAAGCGCTCACCGGGGAGGCGTTCGAGCCGGTGGCGGCCAGCGGGGCGCCGAGCGGGGAGAGGTACTTCGTCTTCTACAACCCGCCCTTCGTCAACCGGCAGCTCGGCATCCGGCGCAGCTACTTGCAGGAGGCCAAGCGGGTGGCGCTGGAGTTCCTGGAGAACGGCCTCCAGACGCTGGTGTTCGCCAACAACCGGCTGGCCACGGAAATCCTGGTCACGTACTTGAAAAACGAGGCGGCGGGCCACCCGGCGGGCGAGCAGGCGGTGCGGGGCTACCGGGGCGGGTATCTGCCGAAGGAGCGGCGCGAGATCGAGCGCAAGCTGCGGGAGGCCGATATTCGCTGCGTGGTGGCCACCAACGCGCTGGAGCTGGGCATCGACATCGGCTCGCTGGACGCGGTGGTGATGGCCGGCTACCCGGGCACGATCGCCTCGACCTGGCAGCGGGCGGGCCGCGCTGGGCGGCGGCAGTCCACCTCGGCCGCGGTGCTGGTGGCGTCGAGCGCGCCGCTGGATCAGTACGTGATCGAGCACCCGGAGTACTTCTTCGGCCGCTCGCCGGAAGAGGCCCACATCAACCCCGACAACCTCGAGATCCTGATCAATCACCTGAAGTGCGCGGCCTTCGAGCTGCCGATCCGCGACGGGGAGCGGTTCGGACGCCACGACGCGCGCGAGTTGTGCGAGTTCCTCCGGGAACTCGGGCTCCTGCACCACTCCTCGGGCGCTTGGCACTGGACCTCGGACACCTACCCGGCGGACGCGATCAGCCTGCGCTCGATCACGAGCGACAACTTCGTGGTGGTCGATGCGACAGGCGAGCCGAGGGTGATCGCGGAGGTGGATTTCCCCTCCGCGCTCACCACCCTGCACGAGAAGGCCATATACCTCCACGAGGCGCGGCAGTACCAGGTGGAGAAGTTCGACTACGAGGGGCGGAAGGCCTACGTGCGGCAGGTGGAGTGCGACTACTTCACCGACGCGATCGACTACACGCAGGTGAAGGTGCTCGAGGAATTCGAGTCGGTCGCGATCGCGGGCGCGCGCGGCGTGCATGGCGAGGTGCGGGTGAACCGCCAGGTGGTTGGATTCAAGAAGGTGAAGTTCTACACCATGGAGAACGTCGGGGCGGGCAACCTCTCGATGCCGGAACAGGAGATGCACACCACCGCGTTCTGGCTGCACTTCCCGGAGAGCTTCCTGGCGCGGTTCCCCGACCTCTCGCCGACCGAAAAACAGAATGCGCTCACCGGACTGGGCAACGCGCTGCGCACCGTGGCGGCGTTCCTGCTGATGTGCGACCCGCGCGACCTCGGCGTGGCCTTCGGCGAGGACATCTCGAAGGGCCTGAAAACCTACGAGCCGGATTTGTTTCTGTACGACAACTACCCGGGCGGGGTGGGGCAGAGCGCGCCGCTCTACCGGATGTCCGCCAAGCTGCTCGAACACGCCGCCGCGCTGCTGGCCGCCTGCCCGTGCGACGCGGGCTGCCCAAGCTGCGTCGGCCCGGTGGGCGAAATCGGCGAGCGCGGCAAAGAAGCCGCATCGCGCATCTTGGCGGAACTAC
>JBEKLJ010000021.1:0-23785 GCA_050010255.1 Bryobacteraceae bacterium | reverse complement strand
TCGGCATCGAGAAGCCAGGGCAGTTCTTGAACGAAAATTCGGTGGGGCAAGGAACGCCGGAGGATCGAGACTGACCTCCGGTGTCGAGCCTGGCTACTTTCTGGAGCAAAATGCGTTTTCTTGAAGAACGCGCCCAGAGCGCCCTGATGACGCTGGTTGGACGACATGCGAACAGGCCCACCGGGATGACCGATCGGCCGTGGGAAAACTGGTTTGGAAGTCAGGACGCATTCCCGGTGCGGACTCCGGCGAAGGCGAACATTGATTCCGGAGGGAACGCGAACGGCATTCCGGACCGAAGGCCAACAGCTCTCGGAGCGCAGCAACGCTGGCATTTCGGTTGTGCACGAAGTGTTCGGCTTCGTCTGGAAGAAGTTGTCCGGAGCGCAGCGGAGGAAGGACGGCCGCAGCGGAGAACAGGGTGCGGGGAAATGGGCGGCAGCCCTTGTCCCCGCCTCAGCACGCAGGAGTCCCGGCAAGGGTCAACTCGCCGGTTGTGAACCTCGTTTCTTGCGCATCGAGTCGCCAGGCAACCGTGGGGCAGTGGGAACCGGGGGTCCGAGCGGTGCGGATAGGTTCATCGGTTTTCCCTCGTCAACCCCGTTTTAGGACGCTACCAACAATCGCGGAAACACCCGGGTTAGACGGTCTTGTCCTTGGCGCGGCAGAGCGGCTCGAGCGGGCAGGCCGCGCACTTCGGTTTGCGGGCCACGCACAGCGCCCGGCCGTGCAGGATCAACTGGTGCGAGAAGAGGATCCACCGCTCCCGCGGGATGAGCCCCATCAGATCCTGCTCGATCTTCGCCGGGGCGGTGTTCTTCGTCAGGTCCAGACGCTGGGCCAGGCGCTCGACGTGGGTATCGACCACGACCCCGCTGGGAATGCCGTAGGCCGTGCCGAGCACCACGTTCGCCGTTTTGCGCGCCACGCCGGGAATAGCCAGCATCTCCTCCATCGTGCGCGGCACCTTCCCGCCGTAGTCGCTGAGGATCTTTTTCGCCGCGCCGATGAGCGACCTGGCCTTGTTGTTGAAAAACCCGGTGGAGCGGACGTCCCGCGCCAGCTCTTCCTGGTTCGCGTGGGCGAAGTCTTGAATCGTGGGGTACTTCTGGAAGAGCCCCGGTGTGACCTGGTTGACGCGCTTGTCGGTGCATTGGGCGGAAAGGATGGTCGCCACCAGCAGTTGCCAGGCGCTCCCGTGGATGAGCGCGCAGGTAGCCGCGGGGTAGGTTCCGTCCAGAACTTGCAGGATCTTCCCGAGGCGCTGCTGGCGTTCCGCAGCCTTCTGGGAACGCCTCGCGGGCTGACGTGGGGAGGTCTTGGCCGGCATCGCAACCACCATACCGCAGGCCGCAGCCGACAATCCGCGGCCGCGAGCGAAGAAGCCTACTTAGCCTGCAATTCCGCGCGCAGGAACTGCCAGTCCGGCAGCTCGTAGACGCGCAGCTTGGTCGCGAGCGGCACCTTCAGGTCTTTCGCCTCGTACGGCCCAAGCGTGGTCTCAAACGAGAACGTCCCCACGGTCTCCTGCGCTTGCCTGGCGACTGCCTTCAGGTGAACCGTGGCGGCCACCCGGCCGAGACCAAGGCCGGAGTGGTTGACAACCACGAACTGCACGAAGGCCTTCTTCTGGGTGTCCTCGGTCAGCCGCAGGCCGGTCAGCTCGATGTCCCGAAGCTCGGGACTCGCAGCGGCGGTGACGGGTCCGGGCGTCTCTAGAGCGACGCTGGGGCTCGGCTGGGGCGGCGGGGCGGTCCCGCGCTGCTGGAGCAGCATCACAAGCAGGCCCACGGCGATGAAGGCGCCCGCGATCATCAGCGCCAGAAACCACCACGGCACCGAGACGCTGGAGCTGCGCTGGGGCCGCGGCGCACCCACGGGAGGTCCGGCAGCAGGCGTTGGCGCCGGCGCGGGTGCCTCCGCGGCCGCCTCAGCCGGTCGCGCGCCTCCAGCACAGTTCGGACACTCCGAGTAAGCCGGCGGGACCTCTTGCCCGCATTTCGGGCAGATCCAAGCGAACATGTTAGCTCCCTACACAGTTGGCGAGAACGTTTCCGCCTCAGGGCGGCGCGCAGTCTCTCCAGCCACCACCGCGCCCCCGCGCGATCGGCGCTCACCCTCAGGGTAACGCAGCGGCTGCCCGGACGGGTGTCACAGAGTTGTCCAATGCAGTTGGACCGCTGAGGCGGCAGCGGACCACTGCCCTGCCACCGCGGCGTTTCCGTCTTGCGGATCCCCGATGTGCGGGTCGGTCTTGGACGTGCCGCCGAAGTAGGGGTCGATCATGATCGACCCCTACTTCAGTGCGATGGTCGTGTCGTCCGGGCCGAAGATGCCAGCCACCGAGAGGATGAGCGGGACGTCCGGGCCGATGGGCGCGTCCCCAGGCACCCTCACGTTTAACTGAAGCACGCCCGCGTAGGTGAGGCCCTTGAACAACACCTCGCCCGGGACGCCACCGAAGGTAACCACCACTTCGCCTAGGGGCTCGGGCCACCCGCCCGTCCGTGGCAGCATACCGTCCACGCCGAGCGGCCAGGTCTGGCCCTCCCCCGTGGCAAAGAAGGTCACGATGGACTCTCGGGCAGCCCGGTTGTCCGCCGAGTTCAGCGTGTTGTCTTCCGCGTTGACGATGACGCCCTGCCCCCTCTGGCCGAAGAGGAACGGAAACTTGAAGATGCCCGGCGCGGAGTCGATCACCGGCACCTGGACCTCGTTCGAGACCCGGCCTTCGTACTCGAGCCGTACCGTGGTGACCAAGCTGCTCAACCATAGGTCGTACGGCACGATGGCGCTCACCTGGAGCTTCGAGCTATATATCATCGGCGCCTGGATGCCGTTGAAGAACACTTTGGTGTTGCCCGCGACGTTCGCCAGATAGCCGGCCGAATCGTAATACGCGTGCACGACTCCGTCGGGAGTGCAGTCGGGCCTGGCGGTGCTGCAATCCGGCCCAAGGTCCGCGCCGAACAGAGTCACGATCTCGCCCGGCGCCACCGGCCCGCTCGCGAAGCTGGCTGCGTTCACGAGGCCCTCCGCCGCGATCGCCGGCGTGGGTCCCGGCAGCGCGCCGACGTTCCAGGCGCCCACCCGCTCCGGACCCGCCTGGGTCCCAGTGAAGTCCGTCACCGAAAGCCGGACTTCCTTCGTGCCCGCAAAGCTCTGGTTGAAGGTTATGGCCAGGCGGATGCGCATCTCATTGCCGTTCCGCAGGATGGAAGATGCGGCGAGGTTCACCGAGCAGGCGGCGCCGCTGAGCACCTGTGAGCTTCCCAAGTACCCGCCGGCCGGGCCCTCGCTAACCCACTCCGAGTTGGTGAGGATGTCCACCACGCAGCTAGTGGAATCGCCCACAAACTCGGCCCGCGCCGCGTAAATATCATCGGCGCCGTTCGGATCCGAGTAGATGAGCGTGAACAACTGGTTGTAGCCCTGCCCCGAGTCCGGCGAGACACCGCCGATCACCGGCCCCTGGTTGGCGGTCGCGGTCCACTGTCCGACTTCCTGCCAGCCGCTCTCCAGACCGCCCTGGTCGCGCGCCGAGGCGTAGATCTTTAGATCGCCCGGGGTCTTGAAGACCACGGCCACGTAGAGATCGCCGAAGTAGCTGACTACCTCCACAAGGCGGCAGCGGCTGTTCTCCAGCAGGCCCGCCTGCCCGCTCGAGTACGGCCCGAGCCAGCCCGTTCCCGCGTCATTGGCCAGCCTGACGCTGTCTTGGTAGACGTCGTACTCGACCACGCACGCGTTGGCCATCTCGGAGCTTGTATTGAAGTTCACGCGCAGCACGGTCAGGTCGAATACTCCGTTTGGATCGTCGTACCAGACGTCAAAGGCGCCCGCCGGCCCGGCGCCGGAGTCCGGAGAAACAAAATCCACCACGGGCGGCAGGTTCGCCGCCGCCTGTGAGATCTGGACCGGGCGGCGCCCGATGGCCAGCGTGCCCACGCGCGTTTGGCCTTGCGTGTTGGCCTGGACCGTATATGCGACGGTCCCACTGCCGGAGCCGCTCGCCGGCGCCGGAATCGCGATCCAGGGAACGGAGCTGATCACGGTCCACTGGCAATCGGCCGGGGCGGTCACGTCAACGCTGCCGCTCTCCTCGCCCGGTCCGTACTGCCGGGATGTGGTCGAGAGCGTGACGCAAGCCTCCTCGCGCACCTCCACCGTGACGCCGTCCGCCCCAGCCTCGCTCACCTGGAGCGTGCGCGGGCTCCACTGGTCCGCCCAGGTGTTCCCGGCGGCCAGCGCCGCGTCGTCGAAATCGTTCCGGCTGATCGGCGCGGACGCGGGCGTGAAGTCGAGCAGGTCCGTCGCCCCCTCCGCCACGCCGAACGGGCCGTTGATCCCGTCGGTGTAGTGCACCAGCGCGCCCGTGAAGGCCTGCGCCGGCAACGTGGATTCGTAATCCCCGGCGGGCTGCCGGGATTCCAGCCACAGCCAGTCCTCCTGGCCCTCGATCCGGCGCACCCGCAAGGCCCTCACGCGGTCCGCCGCCGCCGAACCGAGCGGCGCGATGCGGATGGTGCCCGTGTGCTCGACCGTGGCCACGTCCTCCTGGCTCAGCCAACCGATTTGAAGCTTCTGCTGTGCGTTGTAATGCCCGAAAACCCCTGTGCGGTTCCCCATGGTCGAGAACGGGTCCCCGTACTCGTTGCGGAGGCCGCCCTGCTCGGGCGCGCCCAACGCCTCGGCGCCGTAGTCGCGCGATGCGGCGTGGTCCAGCCCCAGGTTGTGGCCGCCCTCGTGCACCGCCAGCAGCAGGTGACGGTCCGGCGTCCAGGCGCTGTTGACCGGAAGCCAGGTATAGGAGGAGGGGCGTGGCAGTGCCCCGCCCGATGTGCACCCCACCGTCCCCTCCGCGCTCCAGCCGCAGCCGCCCTCCGGCTCGGGGAAGTAGACGAAGATCCGGCTGTACTGGCTCAGGTCCGCCTGCTCACCGGCTTTCCGGACTGCCGCCGCGGCCAGCGCATCCATCTCCTCGTCGGAGCACCCATACTGCCGGTCCAGCTCCAGCCACCCGATGACGTCGCCGGAGGCCGACGCCTGGCCGTAGGAAGCGTCCCTCCAGTAGCCGTCGGCAGACCGGCCGGAGGCGCCGAAGAGGACCTGCCGGACGTCCTCGGGCGTGAGGCTCGGTTCCGGCACGCCCGGGAACTTCACCAGCAGCGCCGCGATCTTCTGCTCGCCCAGCGGGCTGCACGCGGGCTGCACGGCCGCCACGAGCTGGCTCAAACCCGCCACTGCCACCCGGCGGTCCAGGCGCAGCCCGCGCACGCTCGCCAGGTCGTCCGATTTCAGGCGCTGCGGCTCGCCGCCGGCGAAGTACAGATGCAGGGTGAGGCCCGCCGTCCTGAGCCAGATCAGGCGGCGGCTCTGCCCGGTCCCCAGATTGTCGGCGTAAACCACCGCCAGCGTCCCACTCCAGTTGCCCCGCTCCTCCAGGTGCGGCGCAATCCTGGGATACGCTCGCGCCAGAGAGTCACGCACCGCCGCGGGGAGCGCCAGCGCCAGCGCCCGTCTGGGGCTGCTCTCGATGAGGGCGGCCATCGCGGAGGCGCGCTCGGAGGCGATCCCCGCGATGTCGACCGACAGGGCGCGCCGCGCGCTGTCCTTCGGGGCCATCCCGCCCGCCTCCAGCAATCGCGCGTTCAAGCTGCTGATGCGCTCTTCGAGCGCCGCGGTGGCGGGTGTCTCGGCCCCAACAGCGGCGTTCGCCGTGAATCCGAGCAGCGCCAGCGCAATCAGAAGCGCTAATTTTGAACCGAATTGCCGCAACGCGCCCCGCATTCTGGGTACAATTCCCCCCACAAATCGTATCTCGAACCCGAGCTGGTAACAAGACGCAGCCAGCTCGCGGGGCATTTCGCCGGCAGGCGGCAATCGGGCGCCTCATCCAACGCGAGAAGCCGCTGCCGTAACCTCGATTCACCGCAGAGACGCAGAGACGCGCAGGAGCCTTCCGGATTCAAGACGCGCCTGTGAGTTACGTCCTTGAGGACGGGCGCGTTGAAGTCGACCAGCAGGCCCACCCTACGCGCGCCGGAAATCCCGCATGCTCGAACGAATGCCTGCAGAGGTAGGGGTCGATCATGATCGACCCCTACGCTCAGTGCCCCAGGAACTTGTCGAGGCTGTCGGCCTCGTGCTCAGCCTGGTCCAGATTCCTGCGCGCACGCACGGCGTCGCCCGCCTTAAGCGCCGCCTCGGCCTCGTCCAGCAGGTATTCCATGTGTTTCCAGGAAGCCGCGATATCGGTGCGCAGGCCGACGCCCTGGGCGCGCTGCTGCTGCTGGAGGTTCTCCAGAGTGCCGCGCAAGGCATTCGCGCGCGAGCCAATCGTGCCCAGGCGGTCTCTGAGCTCCTCGAGCACGGCTGGATCGACCGCGGGAGCGCGGCGCACGGGCGGCGCGGCGGCTTCCTGCGGCGCCGCAGCCGGTTGCACGGCCGCCGGCGCGGGTGTCGCGACCTGCTGGCCGCCGCGGGCGCCGCGCACCACTGGGACGGGGATAGTCTGACCTCGCGGCCGCCCGGCTTGGGCCGGAGGGGCTGCTGGAGTCGCCGCGGGCGCCTCGACCACCGCAGGCTGCGCCGGCTGCGCGGCGCCGGCCTCGGCCTTGCCGCCGGGGGTCGTCTCAGCAGGCGCCGTGGAGGGAGCAGCGGCCGGCGACTCAACCGATTGCACGGCCGGCTGGCCGGTCTCCTGGGTCGCCGGCGCCCCGGCCCTCGTCTTCAGAAGCCGGGGCAACTGCAGGGCCCCCAGCACGATTACCAGCACGGCGGCTACCGCGCCAAGCGCCATCCACAAGCCCCGGTGTCCCGCTCGCTGCGGCGGCCCCGGTTGCGGAGCCTGCGGCGGGGGACCGGGCTGGAAAGCCTGCGGCGGGCCGGGCTGGAAAGCCTGCGGCGGGGGACCGGGCGCGTAAGCCGGCGGGTGGGGCGTCTGTGCCAGCGGCGACGGCGGTGCCGACGGCCACGGAGGAGGCGCCTGTGCCGCCACCGGCGTCGTCATAGTCGGACCGAAAACTGGCTGGGGCGGCGCCGCCGGCCGGACCGGCATGGGCGCCGGAATGGACACGCCCAGGCTCTTGGCGACGCTCTCCAGGGCCACTCGCATGGCCGGGGCCGCTTGGAACCGCCTGGCCGGGTCTTTCTGGATGGCCGTGAGGATGATCTCGTTCAGCGCGGGGGGCAACGTCGGGTCGATCTGGATGGGCGGCACGGGCTGCTGCTCCAGGTGCGCCACCATGAGCGAGTAGTCGCTCTCGCCCTTGAACGGCCGCGTGCCCGTGACCAGCTCGTAGAGCGAAACCCCCATCGAATACAGGTCCGAGCGCCCGTCCAGGCTGGTGCTTCCCTTCACCTGCTCCGGCGACATGTAGTAGATCGACCCCAGCGTCGTGCCGGTCATGGTCAGGCGCCGGTCGGCGACGGCCTTGGCGATGCCGAAGTCCATCAGCTTCAGGTCGCCCGAGGCCGTCACCATCATGTTGGCCGGCTTGATGTCGCGGTGAATCACGCCGCGTTCGTGGGCGTAGCCCAGCGCCGAAAGCGCCTGGCAGGCATAGCCCACCGCCTCGCGCACCGGCACCGGGCCGTCCTTCAGCCGGTCATCCAGCGTCCGCCCCTCGATGTACTCCATGACCATCAGCAACTGGTTCTCGAGCCGGAGCGCGGTGTGCAATCCGGCGATGTTGGGGTGATTGAGGCTGGCCAGCAGCTTGATCTCCCGCATGAAGCGGTCGGCCAGCTCGGACTCGCTTGTCAGGTCCGGCAACAGGACCTTGATGGCCTCGACCCGGTCGGAAATGACATTCCGGACCTTGTACACCTTGCCCATGCCGCCGGCGCCCAGCATCCCGATGATCTCGTAGTCGCCAACGGTCTCTCCCACGTTGAATCCCATGGTGCTCTCCTCCGAACCGCCGCTCCGCCCTCGGCTCTCGGCCCTCCGCCTATTGGTTCTTGACCGTGTCGCCGACCTTGGCCGGAGCCGAGCCGGTGTAATTCCCTACCGCGGACGTTTCGTCCAGCTCGGTGATGACTACTTCGCCGATCAGGCTGTCGAGGCTGCGGAGGACTCTCCCCGTCGCGGGATCGCGGATCTCGCGGCTCTTGCGGCGCACCTGGAGGCGGTCGCCGACCTTCAGCCCGGCGCGGCTCCCGACGTTCAGAACCAACTGGCCGCCGCTCGCATCCGCCACCAGGCCGTTGATCACCACCGCCCTCTCCGGCAGCTTCCCGGCGCCCTCGTCGAGCTGCGTGCAGAGCTGCGCGACGGCGGCACTCACAGCTTCACCGAGAATCGTGGAGGCGAAGTTCCGGCTGGACATGTCGACCGAGCCGCCGCCCACGATGCTGCCCCCGCCAGCGCCCAGCAGCGATGTACCCTTGCGCACGGACTCGCCCATGCCCCTCGCCGCCACCAGAATCTCGCCCGTATCCACATTCACCACCCGGGCGCTGATCCCCACCACGGCCTTCGCCTCGGTTCTCTTCACACCGCCGACGCCGAACCGCCCCGTGACGCTGGACAGCGCGCCCCCGCCCACGGCCCTGCTGCTGTCGTCCCGGCCGAACTGCGTGATGCTGCCCATGATCATCGCATCCACCCCAAGGAGACGGCCGATCTTAGCCGCGGTCGTGGTGTCGGCGCGGTCGCTGTTGGAGAAGTTCTGCTCGGCCATTATCCGGTCGATCGCCTTGCGCTCGATCACCGAGTACGTGCCGCTCTGGACAAGCCTCTCGACGATCATGTCGGCGATTCCCTTACCGACGTCCTGGTCCGTCCCGAAGATCGACGACACCATGCTACGGACGGTCCCGTACTCGAAGTTCAACACCGCCACGCGCTTCTTCTGCTGCGCGGTGGCGGATGTGGCCAGTGCGGCCGTCAGCAACGCTATCCCGAACAAGCGGCGCATATGCGTCCTCCTCTATCACACCCCGCCTAAGTAATACCACCATCGGGTAGGCCGGACAAGCTCCTACGGCTGGCCCCTCTCGGGCCCCGACGGCTTCGGCCCGGCTCAGCGCAAGCATAACCCAGTGGTTGCCCCAGCCTTCGCCGACAACCCACTCCGCCAGCCCCGAACCGTCCTCCAGCCGGACCAGGTGCGGCGTGACTTCCGCCAGGTCCGGCTTCAGGTCGCCGAGGAGGCGCTTCCTAGCCCGGCCTGTCCCTGTCGGCTCCCTGCGGGTCTTTGGGGGCTGTCGGCGAGCTCCCCGCTCCGGAACCCGCGGCCCCGCCGCTGTTGATCATCACCCTCGACCCCTTGATGAAGACGCCGCCGGAATTGATGTTGACGAAGTTGCCGCCCACCTTGAGCGTCAAGGTCGTGCCCGACTCGATCACCAGGTTCATCCCGGCTTTGAGGTGGATTTCGGTGCCCGCGTCCAGGGCGTAATTCTGGCCGACCTTTTCCTGAATGTTCGCGCCCGCCTCACGCGACACCGTTCCGTCGACCTTCTCGTTCTTGTCGCCCTTGGCGTGCAGGTGTTGGTCGCCCTTGATCAGCTCGAGCTGGTCCTTCTCCACGGTCAGGTGGTTCTCGCCTCCGAACGTTTCAAAGCGGCTGTTCTTCACCCGCACATCCACGTCTTTCTCGCCTTGAATGAAGATCTGCTCGTGGCCCTTCTTGTCCTCGAACCGGATCTCGTTGAAGTTCGCGGTGCCGCCGCCCTTGGAGCTGCGCGACTTGATCCCGGTCTGCGTCTGGTGGGCCGGCAGATCGTAAGGGGTTGCCTGCTCGGCGTTGTAGACCCGCCCGGTGATCAGCGGCCGGTCGGGGTCGCCCTCCAGGAAATCCACCACCACTTCCTGGCCGATGCGCGGAATCGCCACCCCACCCCAGTTCTTGCCCGCCCAGGGCTGCGAGACCCGGATCCAGCAGGAGCTTTTCTCGTCGCGCTTGCCCACCCGGTCCCAGTGAAACTGCACCTTCACCCGCCCGTACTTGTCCGAGTAGATCTCCTCGCCCGACGGGCCGACCACCACGGCCGTCTGCGCGCCCCAGACCACCGGCTGGCGCGTCATGTGCGGCGGGCGGTAAGGCACCGCGGAGGGCAGCGCCAGGAACGAATTGCGGTAGGACGCCTCGCCGCTCCCGGCGCCCGAGTAGAAGCCCCCTTCCTCGGCCGTGTGGGATACCTCCACCAGCACGTAGGACCCATTCTGGTCGCGCCGCTCGAACCCGTACAGCTCGAACTTGAAACCCGCCGTGAAGGTGCGGCAGTTGCCTTCGCCGCTTGCCGTCGCGTGCCCGGTTTCCTCCTCCTCCATCCGCACCTTCGCGTACTGGTCGCCTGCGTTCCGCTTCCCGAACTCGCCCGGGTAGTCGAACACCTCGAAGCGCTGGTTGCCCCCCTGGTTGATCTGGCTATTCACGTTCGCCAGCAAGCGCGTCGAGGGCGTCTCGAAATTGTAGTCCGCTAAAGCATACTTGCCCGGCCGCAGCTCCTGCTCCGTCCGCCACTGGAAGATGACGTCTTCGTGCGCCTTCGCACCGATTCCCCCGGTCCGCTCATACTCAACCTTCGCTTGCACCGGGCACGGCTTGTGCGCCGACGGCGAATCCCCCAGCACCAGCACATGCTTGCTCTTCTCGTGCCGGAAGAAGTAGAAGATCCCTTCCTGCTCCATGAGCCGCGACACGAAGTTGAACGCCGTCTCCCGGTACTGCACGCAGTACTCCCGCGAGTCATAGGTACCGTGGAGCTGCAACTCGATGTCCTGAAAGCCGAAGCCCTTGAGCACGTCCTGCACGATGTCCGGCACCGTCATGTTCTGGAAAATCCTGCAATCCGCCGTCCGCGTCAGGAACCACAACCAGGGAACCACCTCCGCTTCGTACCGCGCCAGCCGCTCCTCGCCCGGCAGTTGCCTGAACCTGCTCACGTAGCCGTTGAAGTAGCGCTCCTGGCCGGGCTGATAGAGCTTGACGCCGAAGGTGACCTTCTGCCCGATGATCTTGTCGAAGTCGACGTTGTGATCTTCCGAGAGCAGGTCCAGATGGAAGCCGAATAGCCGCGAGATCCCTTCCTGCCCGGAGAAGGATCGCAGCAAAAGTTTGTCCGCGCCCAGCGGCGTCTCGAGGCTCAACAACCGATCTTGTTCTATCCACTTCGGGCCCATCTGTCAGCCTCCGATGATCACGGTCGTGCAGCCCATGGCGATGCTGTTGGGCGGCCCGGCCGCTTCCAGAATTGTGTTTCCCTGCCGCGCCGCGGGAAGGTTGTCGATCATGACGGTCGCCGAGCCGTTAATCACCACGCCCGGCCCGTGAGGCGGGACCGGCAGCGGCGTGACGCACGCGTGAATATCGGCGCCGCCGCTGGCGCTCGTGATTGCGCTCGACATGGACGCCAAAACGCTGGCCTTGGTAGCCTGCTCGGCCGCTAACGCAGCCGGCGCGCCGGGAGTCCCGGCGGCCGCGGCGGTCGCGGCTTCCGCGGCCTGAATCGCAGTGTCGGCCGCCTGCTTCGCCCCTTGGAGCGCCGCCACCGCCGCCAGCGGTATCCCGCGCCAGGCGGGCAGGAATCCGATCATCGTGGTTAAGCTGCCCGGACCCGGCGTCAGCACCGGCGGCAGCGGGTGCGCAACCGGGTCCGTGATCCTAGCTGCTGGGGGCACAGGGTCCCTCCCATCTTCTCTTACGAGTACACGAACTGCCCCTCGGAACCCACGGAAACGCCGATCGCGGAGACCTTCTTCCCCTCGGCCATCCACGCCAGCAATTGCCGCGAGACCTCCGGCAGCAGCGTGTTCGTCAAGATGTTGTCCACGTTGCGCGCGCCGCTTTCCACCTCCGTGCAGCGCCGCCCCACCTCTTCGACGAGCACCTCGTCGTACTTCATCTCGATCCGGTGGTTCTCCTGGAGCCGCCGCCGGATCTTGCCCAGCTTGAGCCGCACGATCTTCTTCATGTTCTCGTCCCGGATCGGGTAGTACGGTATGATCACCATCCGGCCCAGGAACGCCGGCTTGAAGATCTTGTTCAGCTCCGGCTTGAGCGCCTTGACCAGCGCGGCCGGGCTGGGCGTCGTCTCCGGGTCCGCGCACAGCTTCATGAAGGTGTCCGTGGCGGCGTTGGTCGTCAGAATGATGATGTTGTTCTTGAAATCGATCTCCCGCCCCTCGCCGTCCTCCATCATCCCCTTGTCGAAGACCTGGTAGAACAGCTCCAGCACGTCCGGGTGCGCCTTCTCCACCTCGTCCAGCAGCACCACCGAGTAGGGCCTGCGCCGCACCGCCTCGGTGAGCACGCCGCCCTCACCATAGCCCACGTAGCCGGGGGGCGAGCCCTTCAGCGTCGAGATCGTGTGCGCCTCCTGGAACTCCGACATGTTGATGGTGATCAGGTTGCGCTCGCCGCCGTAGAGCAGGTCGGAGAGCGCCAGCGCCGTCTCGGTCTTGCCGACGCCGCTGGGCCCCACCAGCATGAACACTCCCACCGGCTTGTTGGGGTCGTCCAGGCGCGCTCGGGAGGTGATGATCCGCTGGCTGACCATGTCCAGCGCGTGGTCCTGGCCGATCACCCGCTGGTTGAGGTGCTTGCTCAGCTCGAGCACGGTCTGGATCTCGTCCTTCACCATCTTGCCCACGGGAATGCCGGTCCAGTTCGAGATCACCTCGCTGACGATCTGCCCATCCACGCATACCTGCACCAGCGGCTGGTCGCCCTGCACCGCCGCCAGCTCCAGGTTCAGCTTGTCCAGCTCCAGGCGCAGCGCCTCGCGGTCAGGGGCGGGCGCGGCTGGCGCGGGCGCGGCCTCGGCCGTTGCGCCGTCGCCGCCGCCGGCCGGCTGCGGCGCGCCGTCCCCCTCGAGTTGCGACCGGATCTGGCGGATCTTCTCCACCAGCGCCAACTCCTTCTCCCAGCGCTCCTTCAGGCCCGCCAGGCGCGCCTCCACGTCGGTCCTCCGGGCGGCAATCTGCCCCAGCCGCTCTTGGTGATCGGCGCCCACGGCCTGCTCGCGCTCCAGCACCCGCGTCTGAACCACCAGGTCGTCGATCTCGCGCGTGGCATCCTCGACCACCGCGGGAATCGCGTTCTGGCCCAGCGCCAGCCGCGCGCAGGAGGTATCGAGCACGCTGACGGCCTTGTCGGGGAGCTGCCGGCCGGCCAGGTAGCGGTGCGAATACCGCACCGCCGAGGAGACCGCGTCGTCCAGAATGCGCACCTTGTGGTGACGCTCCAGCGCGGGCACGGTGCCGCGCAGCATCACCATGCACTGTTCCTCGCTCGGCTCCTCGACCTTCACCACCTGGAACCGCCGCGTCAGCGCCGGGTCCTTCTCGAAGAACTTCTTGTACTCGGACCAGGTGGTCGCCGCGATGGTCCGCAGCTCGCCGCGCGCCAGCGCCGGCTTGAGCAGGTTGGCCGCGTCGTTCTGCCCGGCCTGCCCGCCCGCGCCGATCATGGTGTGCGCCTCGTCGATGAACAGGATGATCGGCGTGGGCGAGGACTTCACCTCTTCGATCAGCCCCTTCAGGCGGTTCTCGAATTCGCCCTTGACCCCGGCGCCAGCCTGAAGCAGCGCCAGGTCCAGCGTGCGAACGGCCACCCCCCGCAGCGGCGGTGGCACGTCGCCCTGGGCCACCCGCGCGGCGAATCCCTCCACCACCGCGCTCTTGCCCACGCCCGCTTCGCCCGTCAGGATCGGGTTGTTCTGCCGCCGGCGCATCAGGATGTCGATGATCTGCCGGATCTCGTGGTCGCGAGCCAGCACCGGATCGATCTTGCCCGCCTTGGCGTTTGCCGTCAGATCCACCGTGTACTGGTCCAGATTCGGCGTCTTGCCGCCCACTTTTCGCGGCGCCCCTTCCAGCGCCGCCGCCGTCTCGGCCGCGGCCGTGATCGCGTCCTCGTGCGAGCCGGCCACGATCGACTGAAACTCCTTACGCAGCGCCTCGGGCTGGATCTTCTGGAACTCCCGCGGGCTGATCTCCCGCATCAGCCGCGCCAGGTCATCGTGCGAGGCCAGCGCCAAAATGGTGAAGCCCGTGCGGATCTGCCCGGCGCCGAACTCGAGCGAGCCTATCGTCCAGGCCTCCTTGAGCATGTCCAGCAGCCGCGGGCCTATCGCCGGCCGCCCGGAGTTGCCGCGCTTCTGCCGGTCCAGGCTCGAGGTCAGCTCGCGCACGAAGCGCGAGACGTCCAGGCCGAAGTGCTTCGCCACGCGCGCGAAGTCCGTGTCGGTCGTCTCGGCCAGCTTCGCCAGGTAGTGCTCGATATCCAGGTTGTAGTGCGTGTTCGCGACGCACAGGCCGATGGCGTTATCCAGCACCTCGCGCGTCGCCGCATTCACCTTCGAAAAGACCGCCTTCATGTCCACGCTCATGAGAATCCTCTTTATAACCGCGGAGACGCGGAGGGCGCAGAGAAGACACTGCCTCTGCCGTTCATTCTCTCGGTCTCCGCGGTGAATTCATAATTCCAGAATGGTATCGCCCGGGTCGCGCGTCAGCTCCGCGGTCCGGGCCCACGTCAGCCAGCCCAGCCGCGGCGCGGCTTCGTCCTCGCGCCCCAGCTCGCAGGCCGGGGCCTCCTCCCGCCGGAGGACGAGCTGGACCTCCTGGTCCAGATCGGCGCCGCAATAGAAACTCACCAGCGCCCGCAGCGGCGCGTGCGCCGTGCCGCTGGGCAGGAAGTCCTCGTACTGCGCGAGCGTCAGCGGGCCCAGCCGGATGCGCACCCGCGACTGCTCGTCCCACACCTCGTCACCGACCACCGCGCCCACCGCCAACTGCTCGGACTCGCCTCGGCCCTCCGACAGGCAGCACTGCGTCTCCGCATCCAGTCTGTACCAGGCCCCGGCAAACTGCACGATCTCCACCGGCACCTCGAAGTAGTCCTCCAGCGCCTGCCTCAGCCCCACCGCGGAACGCGGGTGCTGCGCCAACAGGCCGGCGTAGTAGATCAGCGACGTGTCCGCCACGGCCTGGCGCCCCGAGAGCCCCTTGGTGCCCAGCCCGATCAGATCCAGCAAATACTGCGAAAGCCGGTCGCCGCCGCCCCGCTCGTACTGCACCGTGAACCGGTACTTCTCCCAGGCCTGGTAGAACAGCGAGATCATGCGGTGGTTGAAGATGTCCAGGAAGTCGGCCAGCGCGGTGTCGCGCGCGCGAATGCGCTCGGCCACCAGCAAGGTGTAGTAGAGCGGCAGCACGCCCTCGGGCCCCGTAAGGCCCATGAAGTTCACCGCCATCAGCGGCGGCGCGCCCTCGCGCCATTCGAGCGACTGGATCTCGCTGGCAGGAAATTCGGCCGTGTTGTGCGCCGCGAACCGCGCCACCTCCTGGCGCGGGTTGGCAAACCGCCCCACCGGCTTCGAGCCCGACCCCAGCCGCTCCAGCAGCCGCACCGCCTGGAAGAAGCCGAACCGGTAGGGCTCGCTCCTGAGCTGTTGCTCCAGATCCTGGCGCTCCTCGGCGGGCGTCATGGCCGTTCACGCTCCAAAAACCGGGGACAGACGGAACGTTCCCCGGATTCCGCCGCGGACAAACCTGTCCCCCGCGGCGTGGTTCGCCGCGCGCGGACGGGCTCGTACGCCACCGGTCTCACAGCAGCAGTGCTTCCCCGGCCCGCGGTGGCCATTCCCTGAGCACCTCTTTCCGCTGCTCGGTCCGCGCGACGAGCTGGCTGAAGCTGTTCATGGACACGTACAGCCCCAGGAAATGCTCCAGCAGGCTGGCAAACAGGTAGACGCCGCCGCCCACGAACTGCTCCTCGTCGAACGTCATCTCCACGCGCGTTCCGCGCACGAACGCGATCCCGCTCTCCGATGCCACGCGCGCGAAGTGGCGCCGGCTCTCCAGTCCCGTGATGCCCTGGATCTGCTTCTCCAGATAAGTCGAGTCGCTGAAATTGTACAGGCGCAGGATTTCCTGGAGCGCCTCCCGCCCCTCGCCGACCAGCGACAGGTAGTTCAACGAGAGGTGAGAGATCAGCCGCCAGAACGCGCTCTTGCCGGCCGGCGCGCGCAGCGTCGGCGTCGGCTTCTTCAGCGTCACGATCCGCTGGATCGAGGGCATGCCCTCGATCTCGAAATCTCCGGCTTCGTTGCCGAACGGCAGCCTCGCCGGCAGGTCGCGGTTCGTGGTCAGGCAGCGCACCGTGAGCGTCTCCACGCCCGGATGCGCCGGCCGCCCGGACAGGTCCACCAGTGACAGGAAGACCTCCGTGCCCTCGTCGTTGCGCCGCGAGGAGGGCCGCCGCGTGGCATTCCAGAAGGTCTGCTTCTTCTCCCGGGAGCGCGCGTGCCGGAAGGAGAAAAACGGATCGAACCGCACCACCTCCTGCGTCTGCGGGCTGGTGCTGACCACGTCTTCGATCGAGAAGATCTCCAGCGCGTGCCCGCGCCGCACGTCCGGCACCACGGGATACTCATGCCGCACCTGGTCCAGCATGATCGGCTCGGCGGTATGCGGGAACAGGTTGACGATGGGCGCACAGGCCGGCCGGAGCGTCTTCGGCGACACGCTCAGCTCGAGCATCTGCTGGCGCTCGCTGCGCTCGAAGGGCGAGATCAGCACCACCACCTCGGCCAGGCCCTCGAAGCCCGCCCCCGCCAGCGCCTCCAGGCCCGTCAGCTCCAGGAAGAAGAACTTCTCCGGGAAGGCGAAGTACTCCTGGAGCAAACGGTAGCCGCAGAAGGAGCGGCGCGAGTAGGGCAGCATCGCCTCGTCCTCGCCAAAGCCCACCGCCCGCAGCGAGCCCGGCGGCAACTCCAGCGACCGCTCCAGCGGCCCGCGCCGCTGCTCGGAGGGGTCGCGCACCAGGATCTGCGCGCAGTTGCTCAGCAGCAACTCATAGAGTGCGTGGACCAGGCTGCTTTCCCCGTCCAGGTAGAAGCGCAGCGACCGCAGCCCCAGCTGCTGAAAGGAAACGTCGGGAAAGCACTGCAACTGAAAGCGCAGCGCCGCCACGGCGTTTGGCGCCTTGATGGCCGGCTGAAACCGGTCCGGCGTGGTCCACTGCGCCTCGGCAATGGCCAGCGGCCACAGCGTCAGGTCATAGCAGGTCCGGAAGCGGCACGGCACCCCCTCCACCGGCCGCGAGTACAGCACCGACCCCCGCGGCACCTTCAGCCCCGTGGTCAGCTTGCCCTGCTCCGGGTCCAGGTGGAACTCGGCCACGGACATCGCCGGGACCGGCCGGATGTAGTGCGGGAACAGGATGCCCAGCAGGGCCTCGGTGACCTCCGGGAACTCGTCGTCGATTTTCAGGTGGACCCGGCCCGCCAGGAAGGCAAAGGCCTCGATCAGCCGCTCGACGTGGGGGTCCTCGCAGCGGTCCGCTTCCAACAGCAGCCGCGAGGCGATCTTCGGGTACTTCTCGGCGAACTCCGCGCCCATCTGGCGGAGGAAGGTCAGTTCCCGCTCGTAGTAGTCGAGCAGCTCATCGCGCACCCGCTAGTCCCCCTTAACCTCGTATTCGCCGCTGGTCAGCTCCAGCACCGTGTCGAAGGTGACCCGCTCGGGCGCCGGATCGATCCGCATCAGCCCCTGGATCTGGAAGCGCAGCACCCGCGCGCTCCCGGCCACCGGTTCCATGGTCACCCGCGCACCCGCGATCCGCGGCTCGAAGCTGGTCATCGCCGCTTCCAGCATCCACAACAGCCGGTTCTGGTCCTGCGTGGAGTGGACGCCCAGCGAGCTGACGTCCGGCAGCCCATAGTTGAACAGCGACCGCTCCAGTTCCAGCGCCGTGTCCTGGACGGCATCCAGATTGCGGCGCGTGTTCAGCAGCCACTCCAGGTCCCGCTTTAGCGCGCTCTTGAACTGGCGCACCGACTGCGCGCGGGTCAACGGCGCGTCGGTCCGGCTGTGGAGGTCGTTGTCGATCAGGCGATCGAGAACCGACAGCGTAACGTTCGGTTCCGGCGCGCGCGCCATCGGCTACCTCGAGAGCGCCAGCGCTTGCATAGCATCGAGCCGGCAGATTCGGCCGTAGACCTTCTGTTTCTCCTCCGTACTCAGGCCCGTCTTCTCCATGCAGCGGTACAGCAACCCCAGCGCGTGCGCCAGCACCTCCGGCGGTTCCCACCCCTCCAGCCCGCGCCGATCCATCTCCTGCGCCAGCTCTTGCAGGATCGGCAGCGCCAGCGTTTCGCGCCCGGCGGCCAGACAGATCTGCGCCAGTTGCACTTTGCGCTGGAACCGGCCGCGGCCCGAGCTCTCCTGGGCCGCTTCGCGGCTCAGGATCTCGATCGCTTCCTGGGGGCGGCCCGAGCGCGCCGCGGCCATGGCCAGCTCGTAGGCATCCGGCGGCGCCTCCGCGCCCAGCGACTCCTCGCCGCCTGCCGGCTCGGCGCGCGGCGGCGGGGCGTAGTAGCTCTCCGCGGGGGGCGCCGCGCCAGCGCTGGCCGCGAACTCCTTCACCCAGGCCCGCGTCTCGGCGTTAGCCGTGGGTGTGTCGTCGGCCAGCGTCTGATCGAGCAGCTTCGGCACGTCCGCCAGCAGCGCTTTTAGCTCGGACTTGATCGCCCAGGCCGCGGCGTAGTAGCCCAGGTTGTCGCAGGCGTTCACGGCGTAGCGCTGCAGGTCCAGCCAGGCGCGCCCGCCCGGGGACTCCATCGCCGTCTCGGCCGCCTCCAGCACCTGTGCCCAGTCGCCTTCGCCAGCCAGGCGCTTGAGCTCCTGCCGCGCGCCCGCCGGCGGCGGCTCCAGCAGAGACGGATCCGGGTCGTACCCTTCGCCCGCCGCGCGCAGCTCGCCCCACCGCAAGCCGCGCAGCAACAGGTACGGCGCCGGGTTCGAGGCATCCTGCTGCCGCAACCACCGCACCACCACCGCAACCCGATCCAAGGCGTCGTCGCGGTCCGCCGGCTCGGCCCCCGGCGGCCTCTTTCCCGCTCGCCTCTGGGCGGCCCCGCCCCCCGCCGCTGAACCCGGCTCGAAGCCGCCCTCGGCTGCGGCCTCTCCCGCCGCTGCGGAGGTCTCGGAGCCAGATTCCTGCTCGCGCTTCCTCACCAGCAAGACATGAATCGCCTGCTTGACTTCCTCCAGCGTCTTGCGCAGCCCGGTTAGGTTGGGAGCGTACTGGCCGAACTTCTCCTCCGCGACTCCGTTCAGCGCCTGCAGCGAGTCCAGGCAGCCATCCAGATCCGCCATCGCCTGGAGGTAGAACGCCTCCGGCGTCGCGTGGAAATCCTGATCGAACTGCTCGGGGGTGAGCTTGCCCTCTTCGATCGCCGTCGTCCGCGCGTTCAGCTTGGAGTCGTTGCCGGCCGCATCGGCCTCCGAGGAAACCGAGCGCGACTCCTTGTAGCGGAACCAGTCGATGCCGCCGCGCGTCAGCGGCACCCGCCTGACGGCCTCGTCCAGGCGCGAGCCGATCCACTCCACCGGCGTGGCGCGCATCTCCAGGTCGCCGTCTTCGATTTCCGGGTACAGCGTGTCCCAGAAGTTCTCCAGCAGGCCGCGGCTCAGATCGAGCCCCGCCTTGAGTCCCCCGTAGCCCTCACGCCGCAGCAGCCCTTCGGTCAGCCACGCGGCGATCTGCAGGTCTTTGCTCTTCTTGGCGAGCGTTTCGCCGGCCAGCTTGACGACCAGGACCCAATCCGCCTTCTTCAGCTCATGCCGCCACTCTCCCTGCGCGGCTTCGTCGTCCTCCCTCCGCGCCTCCTTGAGCTGGTCATAGACCGGTGCGTAGCGCAGGTTCTCGCCGCTTGGGTTTGATCCCGAAATCGGATTGAGCAGGTCGTCGCGGAGCGGCATGATCAGTTGGGCTGGGCCGATTCGGCGGCCGGCTGGACAACGATCTCCAGCTTCCTCACTTCCAGCAGGGGGACCTCCTCGCCGTCCACCAGCAGCATCTTCTGCCCGTATGGAACCTCTTCTCCGTCCTCCTCCTCCTCCTCCCAGACCGTCTCGCGACCGAGCCGAACCTTATCGTCGGGATGCTTCCAGGAGAGCGGAGACAGGGCCGGAATCAGCACCTCACCCAGTTCCATGGCTTGGAGTGCCGGGCCGGTCCGCACCTTGGCGGGGATCCACAACAGGTCGCGCAGACGCCGTGGAGGCTCGATCTCGATCGAGGCCAGGTGCGCAAACGGGAGCCATAGGTAGCTGCCCGCTGAGAACGTCTCCAGCCGCGGCCCGATCCTCGCATCGGCGTCCGCCAGCAACTGGAACGGCTGGCCGTTGAGCATGCCGGTGAAGGCCGTCGCCTCCCGCGGTCCCATGAGCGCGTATTCGCGCTTGGAGAAGGTTTCCTGCCGGGCGCGCTCCGCGGCCAGGACGCCGCGATAGAGCAGCACCGCCATCTCGGCCTGCGGGCCCGCCTCGCCCAGCAGCCGGAGATGCTTCTCGGCGCGCTCGTAGTCGCCCGCGAAGCTCAGCAGCTCGAACAGAAAGACCCGGCGTTTAATGTCGGAGGGATTGTCGCGCAACTCGGCGCTCAGGGCCGCCACGGCCTCCGTCAGCCGGCCGGCCTGCAGGAGTTCTTTCGGAGTCATATGCCCCTCAAGAGGCTCGTGGCGTGTGGCCTGTGGCACTTGGGACGGAGCGCAGGCACGGACACATCACCGCCCTGCGGCCGCGCCGCCGGCCGCGCGCCACCAGCCACGAGCCGCTGTCGAGCTACCCGTGAATCTGCTGCTTCATGTCGTAGTAGGCCTTGATCGCGCCGCCGAGCGTGCCGTCCGGCTTCTGCTCCTTGTACTCGATCTCGACCTTGGTGAAGTTCAGCGAAATCTGGTCCAGCGGCACCACATCGGCGCCGCCCGAGCCGCCAGTCTGATAGCTGGATACCAGCATGTCCGTGAAGGTGACCTTCAAGTACTCCTGCTGTTCCTTCCCCGCCTTGCGGCAAGTCAGAATGGCGTTCTTGACGTGTTCGCCATTGGCGCAGCACAGCATCAGTTTCGGGCTGGCCTTGTTCACCCTCATGACGAAGTGAAAGTCTTGCATCTGGACCCGGCCAGCGCCCATGCCGCCGCCGTGTGAGGCGGTGCCGGTCTGAGTCGCGCCCCAGGAAAAGGACTCGATCTCGATCTCGTTCTTGTGCTTGCTGTCCTGACTCTCGCCCTGAATGCCGTCGATCTTCAGGAAATAGTCAACCAAAGCCATTGCTTACGCCTCCTCGTGCGTCGTCCCTCGCCACCCGGCCGGCCTTCAGCCGGCCCCTCCGCGGGCCGGCGCCACGCCGGCCTCCCATCCCCCAGCGCCGCTTTCCGGCGCCGGACCAGCGGGCCGGGCCATCGCCCGGTCCGCCGGCGTGTGTTCGGGCGTCAGCCCCTGGCGGACTTCGGCAGATCGGCCACCAGACGCAACGACACCGTCAGCTCATCGAGCTGGAAGTGCGGCCGCAGGAACGCCACGGCGCGATACACGCCCGGCTTGCCGGCCACCTCCGCCACCTCGATCCGCGCCTCGCGCAGCGGATACTGCGCCTTCGTCATCGGGCCGGCGTTGTCGTCCTCGGTGACGTACTGCATGATCCACTTGTTCAGGAACCGCTCGCACTCGACCCGCGACATGAAGCTGCCGATCTTGTCGCGCATGATCGTCTTCATGTAATGGGCGAAGCGCGACACCGCCAGCATGTACGGAAGTTGCGCCGACAGCCGGGCGTTGGCATTGGCCGCCTCGCTGTCATACACCTTCGACTTCTGGCAGGATTGCACGCTGAAGAACGCCGCGTAGTCGGTCCCCTTGCAGTGCACCAGCGGGGCGAATCCCTGGTCCGCCAGTTCCTTCTCCCGCCGGTCGCTGATGGCGATCTCGGTCGGGCACTTCAGCGCCACGTCGCCCTCGTCGGTGCGGAAGGTATGCGCTGGCAGGCCCTCCACCAGGCCGCCTCCCTCGACGCCGCGGATCGACGCGCACCACCCAAAGCTGGCGAAGGATTGCGTCAGCCGCCCCCCCAGGGCGTAGGCCGCGTTCCCCCACAAGTACTTGGAATGGTCCGTCCCATCCACGCCTTCCTCGTAGTTAAACGCCTCCACCTGCTTGGTCTCGCGGCCGTAGGGCAGCCGCATCAGCACATGCGGCAGGCACAGCCCCACGTAACGCGAGTCCTCGCTCTGGCGGAACGATTTCCACTTGGCGTACTCGGTGTTGTCGAAGATCTTCGAGAGGTCGCGCGGCGAGTCCAGTTGGGTATACGCCTCCAGGTTCAGCAGCTCCGGGGCCGCCGCGCTCAGGAACGGAGCGTGCGCCCCCGCCGCCACCTGCGACAACTTCTCCAGCAACTCGATGTCCTCGGGATGCTTCGAGAACTCAAAGTCGCCAATGAGAGCGCCGAACGGATCGCCGCCGAAGACGCCGTACTCTTCCTCGTAGATCTTCTTGAAGGCCGCGCTCTGGTCGAACTCCGGCGCCCGCTGCAGGTCACGCAGCAGCTCCCGCTTGGAGCAGTTGATCACCCGGATTTTCAACATCGCGCTGGTTTCCGATTGGTCGAGCAGGTACTTCAGCCCTCGCCAGGTCGCCTCCAGCTTCTGGAACGCCTCGTTGTGCAGGATCTCGTTTAACTGGATCGACAGCAGATGGTCGATCTGCGCGATGCGCGCGTTGATCATCGCCTCCGTATCCCGGGAGACGGCGATAGAGCCCTCCAGCACCTGGCTGACGAACTCCTTCACCAGGTCCTTGCCGCGCTCGCGGGCCTGGGCGTCCCGCGCCAGCCGGCCCTCTTCCACGATCTGGTCGAGCAGGCTCTTCTCCACTACCTTTTCTTCGGCTGCCTTCGGTGCGGCAGCGCGTTTCGCGTCAGGCATTGGGGCCTCCCTTCTCTTTCTCGAGCTCGGCCTTCAGCTTGCCCATCTTGCCGCTGTCGCGAACCACCTCTTGCAGAATCTCGTCCAGCTTGTCGTTGCCCTGCAGCGTCCCGCGCAGGTCCGACAGCCTGGTCCGCAGGTCCAGCAGATCGCGCAGCGGCTTGACCTGGCGCGCCACCTGCTCGGGCTCGAAGTCCTGCAAGCCCTTGAAGCGCAGGTCCACGTTGAGCTTGCCCGCATCCGGATCCTCGCTCAGCTTGTTCTCCACCGAGAACGACAGGTGGGGCTTCATGGCTTCCAAGACGCTGTCGAAGTTGTCGGGCGTTACTTCGACGAACTTGCGGTCTTTCAGCCTCGGCAACGGCTGCTCGGGCTGTCCGCTAAAGTCGGCCAGAACGCCCATGACAAAGGGCAGTTCCTTCACCTCGATGGCGTCCCCGACCTCGACGTCATAGGTGATGTGCACGCGCGGAGGTCTGACTCGCTCCAACTTCTTGTGTATGCTTTCCTTGGCCATTTACGCTCCCTTCCGGTGACTCTTGGGCCTGGCACACCGGGCCCCATCCGTTGTGCGCCACTATAGCAAAAAACGGATTTCGCGGCCAGTGTCATTTGTACCCCAGATCCGCCCCCTTTTCAATGACCTCATTCGACTATTCGCCTGAGAGCCCCAGGGCGCCAGTTTCGCCCCCGCTTCGGCCTTTACGCCGACCCCCAATCCTGGTACTGTTTAGTCCTATGAAGCGCCTCCAGCCGGTGATCTGGTCGAAGGGTACTTTTCTGACGCCGCAGCACCTCCAGATCCAGGACCGGTTCATCGAGAGCACGCTAGAGTTCACCCTGTCCGCGCTGAACTACCGTCCCTGGGGCCTCCGCAGCCTCAGCATCAATCAGGAGGCGCTGGCCGGCGACGCGTTCGCCCTGGCCTCGGCTTCCGGCCTGTTCCCCGACGGCATGCCGTTCGAGATCCCCGAATCCGACCCGCCCCCCCCTCCCAGACCGCTCGCGCAGTGCTTCGAGGGCGGCCAGTCCAGCCTGGACGTCTACCTGGCCATCC
>JBEKLJ010000020.1:0-23803 GCA_050010255.1 Bryobacteraceae bacterium | reverse complement strand
CTCGACGCTGACTCTCCCCTGGCCGGCGTAGGCCAGCAGTTGCCGCGTGAGCTGGGCCGCCGATTCACTGGAGCTGACAATTGCCTCCACTAGGCCGCGATCGGGTTCTTCCGGCGGCAGGTCCTCGAGCACCAGGATGGCATTGCCCAGGATCCCGGTGAGGAGGTTGTTGAAATCGTGCGCAACGCCTCCGGCCAGCACTCCCAGGCTTTCCAGTTTCTGGGTCTGCCGCAACTGCTCCTCGACGATCTTGCGGCTGGTGACATCCCGGACTTGGACGGCGATGCCTCCGTGGGCGCCGGGATAGACGCGGACCTCGAGCCAGCGCCCCGATCGCTGCTCGTAGTCTTCGAACTCGGCCGGCGTTCTCTCGTCGATGGTGCGGCGGCACAGCCGTTCGGCTTCGGTCCCGGCCAGCTCGGGGAAGACTTCCAGGCAGGTGTGGCCGATCAGCTCGCCGCGGGCCCGGCCGCTCAGTCGCTCGGCCTCGGCATTCACGTAGACGAAGCGGGAATCGCCGTCCAGGGCGGCGAAACCGTCCGTGATGCTCTCCAGGATGGCGCGCGTCTCCCGCCCGGCCTTGAGGCGGTCGAGCCGTTCGCGGGCCAGGCGCGCGTTGCCGCCGGCCTGTACGCGGGCCCGGCGCTCCGCCCGGATCAGCACGACACCCGCGAGCGCCGTCATCAGGCAGAAAGCCAGGCCGACTAGGTCTGCGTCGCCAGTCACTTCGAGTGAATAGATCGGCGGAATGAAGAAGAAACCCGCGGGCTAGCCCGATCTTCTCACACTGTTCGAAGCGAGGCGGCGCGACGGAACCAGACGGAGTTCCGCCGGAACCGGATCGTCAATTTAACTCCTTAAGTGTGAATAGGATACGGTCATATTCTCCAGAGCGGAGAGGTGCCAGAGGGCGGCCCACGCGGATCTACAAGGGTACCTTGAGCCGGGCTTCGGACCCGATCCACAGCGGGCGCGTGAGGTACTGGGTGGGAGCCAGACTCTCCAGCGTGGGCTTGATGAGCAGCAGGACCTCGCTGGAGCTCCGGGTGCGGTCGTTCTTCCGCAGGAAGGGGAGGCGCACCAGGCCGGGCAGGCCGGTGATCTCCCGAGCCTCGGTCGCGCTGAACATGCCGGCGATAACGGCCCACTCGCCATTGCGGAGGCGGACCTTGGAGGTGAGCTTGCGGCTGGCGATGATCGGCACGCCGTTCAAGGACTGCCCGGAAAGCACCTTGAACTCGGCCTCGACATCTAGCGACATCTCCTCGGCGTCGTGCACGTGGGGCGTGATCTTGAGCAGCAGGCCGAGGTCCTCGAAGTTGAACGAGGGCGCCAGCCCGACCCCCGACCCGAGGAAGCCGGCGGCGAGGACGGGGTACTTGTCGCCCACGTGCAAGGTGGCTGGCTGGCCGTCGCCTGAGCGCATGATCGCGTGCAGCAGCGTCTTCGAGGAGGAGTCAGTCATGGTGGCGAACAACTGCGAGCTGGCGATGCCGAGGCCGAGGGTGACGTGGCCGGCGAAGAAGCGCGCCAGGGTCTGGAGGGATCCGCTGATGTCGCCCCGGCCCAGATAGAAGATCGGGAACTGCCCGGGCCCGAGGAAGCCGTAGGAGAGCAGGCTGGAGCGATCGACCTCCACGAAGTCCATCTCGACGGCGACCTGGGTGCGGCTGCGGGCCAGCTGCTCAAATAGCGCCTGCGCGGGGCGCACTTTGGAGATGCGATCCTTGATCACCACGATCCGCCGGTCGGCATCGACCACCAGCCGTTGGAGCTCCATGGCCTGCTGCACGGCGCGTCCCACTTCCTGGGCTTCCTGCGGGGTGACGGTCTCGGGCACGGGGATCGTCACGGCTATGGTGGGCTCGCGCTCGGTTCGTTTCTGCGGCGTGTCCTTCACCACCAGGATGAGGCGCTGGCCGGCGGGGAAAACGACCGAGCCCGTAGCCGCCTCGAGGGCGTGGAGCGCAGCCCGGTAATCGACGTCCTCCAGCCGGAGGTGCACGGCGCGCCCCGCCTCGTAGTCGGTGTCGAAGACGATGCCCAGGCCGAAGGCGCGGGCGGCCTGCTCGAAAAGGGCCCGGGCGTCCCCCCGCAGGTCCAGCGTCTTGCGGCCAGGCACTGGGCTGAGTTCCGGAGGCGGCTGGAGGCGGGTCAGCTCGGCCAGCTCCTGGTCCGAAACGGACGTCGAAAAGCCGGGCGGAAACTTCTCGGCGGCGGGGGCGGCCGTCGCGGGCGAAGGCTCCGGCGTCCCCAAGCTGGCCGGCAGGGGCTTGGCCTGGAGCGCGGCGCGGGTGCGGAGAGCCTGTGCGCGGGCCCAGTACTGGGGGTGATGGGGATCCAGGGCGGCGGCCTGGGAATAAAGGAGATAGGCCCGCACGACGTCGCCGGCGCGCTCGGCCTTCCGTCCGTCGCGGTACAGGCGGGCGGCGCTGGGCGTGGCGGCCCACGCGCCCAGGGCCAGCGCCAGGCACACCAGAACTGAACGACACAGCGGCACTATCAGAGTTGACGTTTGGCCGGGCGCGAGCGTGGAGAGGACCTCCACCAAAGCCGGCGAATGGGGGCGAATTTCGACTATGATTGAGACACCATGGCGAGTTCTGTAACTCAGCCCGTGTATTGCCCGCCGCCGCCGGAGAATGCCGAGGCCACCGGCATCCCGCCGTCCTTGATCATGGACTTGGTGCTGCGGCGAACTCACGTCTCAGGACTCAGCACGCTCCAGGCGCTCAGCCAGGCGCTGAAGCTGTCGCCGCTGGTGCTGGAGACGGTATTCCGGGAGATGCGCCAGCAGCAACTGGTCGAGGTCAAGGGCATGATCGGCAACGACTACAATTTCAGCCTGACCTCCGCTGGACGGGAACTGGCGCTGGACCGCTTTAAGATGAGCCACTACGCGGGCGCCGCGCCGGTGTCGTTGAAACAGTACACCCGGCTGACGAAGGCGCAGGCCGCGAAGGTAAACATCGACCGCAAGGTGCTGCGGCAGGCGCTCGCGGATCTGGTGCTGACGGACCGCCTGCTGGATCGGCTGGGGCCGGCGATCATTTCGCAGACCTCGATCTTTCTGTATGGGCCGACCGGGAGCGGCAAGACGAGTCTCGCCGAACGCATGCTGCGCGTGTACCAGGACGCCATCGTCGTGCCGTACGCCGTGGAGGTGGACGGGCAGATCATCCAACTCTACGACCCGGTGGTGCACGAGCCGCTCCAGCTCAATGTCCCCGAGATGGACCAGCGCTGGGTGGTCTGCCGGCGGCCCTGCGTAATCACCGGCGGCGAGCTGGTGCCGGGCATGCTCGAGCTGCGGTTGGACGAGACTACCGGCGTCTACGCCGCGCCCCTGCAAATGAAGGCCAACAACGGGGTGCTGGTCATCGACGACTTCGGGCGGCAGTTGATCGCCCCGCGAGAGCTGCTCAATCGCTGGATCGTGCCGCTGGACCGCCGCGTGGACTACCTCTCGCTGCACTACGGGGTGAAGTTCCAGATCCCGTTCGAGGCGCTGGTGGTGTTCGCGACGAACCTGGAGCCGCGGGACCTGGCCGATGAGGCGTTTCTGCGGCGGTTGCAGAACAAGATCGAGGTGGAGAACGTCGATGACGTGCTCTTCGACGAGATCTTTCGCCGCGCGATGACGGCGCGCGGCGTGCCTTACGATCCGGACAGTTCGGAGTACCTGCGCGGGCTCTGTCACGAGCACGGCTGCACCGAGCTGCGCGCCTGCTATCCGGCCGACATCTGTAGCATTCTGGTGGCGATCAGCCATTACGAGAACCGGCCGGCGCGCGCCAACCATGAGGATCTGGAGCGCGCCGTGAATCTCTACTTCGCGCGGGTGTAGCCCGCGGGCCGCAAGCCGTTTCCGCGGGCGCTAGCCCGCCTCCGGCGGGACGTAGTCCGGAGGGAAGGCGGCGCCTTCTCCGAAGAAGTACTCCTCCATCTGCCGAAGCAGGAACTCCTGCGCGCGCGGGTCGGCCAGATTCAGCCGGTACTCGTTCACGAGGATCTTCATGTGCTCGACCCAGAGCTTCCAGGCGGGCTTGGAGACATTCGCATAGATGCGCTGTCCGAGCGGGTGGCCTTCGAATGGGACCTCGTCCAGGCCGGGCAGCTCGCGCTGGAACTTGACGCAGAAGACCTTGCGAACAGCCGGCTGGGCCTCTTGCGGCGGCGGCGCCGGCGGCACTGCACTACCCATGTCGGGAATCCTCCGAAACCTCAGGATAGCGCACAGGCCGGCGGGGACCGCCCGGCGCCTTATGCGGTCTTGCGGGAGAGGGTCTGGGGGGCGCTGCGGCGGTAGTGGCGCGCCTGGACGCGGTTGAGGTACTCGGAGAGCTTCAGGGGGAGCGCGGCGCCGCACTCCAGGCTGCGCGCGGCGGCGGTCTGGTAACGCCGGAGGAGCCGGCGGCGGTTGGCAGCGGGCAATTCGCAGCTCTGCATATCGATCAGCAACTCGACTTCCCACGGCTGGAAGCTGTTGCGAGCGGACAGGCCGTTCTCCAGATCGCGCATCAGCCGGTTGAAGCGGACGAGCAACTGCGAACTATCACCCATGCGCGAACCTCTCCGCTTTTCTTATCGGCGGATAGAGGCGCAGCAGTAGTGCCGAGGCGAGCTAGAACGGCCGGGGCGCGGCCGGAAGCCGCCTGGGGTTTCCGCCTGGGGCTGGCTAGGCCCCGGCGGCCCGCTGCTGGAGGAGGGCTTTCAGCTCGGAGAGGGTGGGGATGCGGCCGGCGATGACGACCTCGTCGTCGATGAGCACGGCGGGCGTTTGCGAGATCCCGAGCTTCTGGATCTCGTCGTAGTCGTAGACCTGCGAAATCTCTTCCTCCAGGCCGAGCTGGGCGCAGGCGTGGAGGAGGTTTCGCTCCGTGGTGCGGCACCTGGGGCAGCCAGGGCCTGCGATCTGGATCTTCATGCCTGAGTTACTTTTATCACGATTGCCGGTCCGTTGCGCGGCCTTTTTGGGGGGCTAACCCCCGAGGGGCCGGTCCCGGCGGTGCCCGGGTGGGGAGCCGGCGCCTTCGGGCTATGGGCCGGTGGCGGTCCTGCAGGGATAAAGGCCCGGGCGCCTCGAACCGATAGAGGATTGAAATGGCCAATTCCTCAACCCAGTGCTGCGGTCAGACTCCGGGCGCGAAAGCCGCAGCCGCCGACGTCCGGGTGTCCGCCGAGTTGCTGGCGCTGAACGCCGCGCTGGGCGCCGGCGGAGACGATCGAGCCACCACGCTGCTGAGGGAGCTCTCGCGCGACCTGTTGCGCCACCGGCCGATGCGTTCACCCGCCAGAGCCCAAGCCGCCCGGCGCGGTCGCTGAGCGGAACTCCTGCCACGGGACGGCGAGCCGCTACGCAAATCTTCTCCTTCGGCGTTACCCTGAAGCGAGGCGTTATAGTATCCTCGATAGGTAAAACCTGAACGAGATGGGGAGGTTTGCAATGTTCCTTCAGAAAGCGGGCTGGGCCATCGCTGCGTGCGTTCTTTTCTGCGCGAACCTGGCGCTGGCGCAAGTGACGTCCATCAGCGGGGTGGTTATCGGCGAGGACGGCAAGCCGCTCAGGGACGCGGTGATCAAGATCGAGCGCATGGACATCAAGGGGCACTACACCGTCAAGTCTGGCAAGCGGGGTGACTACTATCACGGTGGGCTGCCGCTGGGCACTTACGATGTGACCGTGGAGGTCAACGGCAAAGTCATGGACGCCGTGCGAGGGGTCAGGACAACCACGGGCGAATCCCGGCCGACCAATTTCAACTTGCAGGAGGTCAAGCAGCGGCAAGACGCGCTCGCCAAGGCGGCCGAGAGCGGCACGTTCACCCAGGAGCAGGCGCGCCAGTTGACGCCCGAGCAGCGGGCGGCCCTGGAGAGAAACGCGAGGGAGCGGCAGGCACACGGCGCCAAGATGAAGGCGTTGAACGATGTGTTTAACGCCGGCATGGAGGCGTTCCAGGCCAAGCAGTGGGAGCTGGCGATCGAATCGTTCAAGAAGGCGGGCGAGGTGGACCCCAGCCAGAAGGCGGTATGGCAGAACCTGGCCGAAGCGCAGGTCCAGTTGGCGATGACCAGGAGCGGACCGGAGCGGGAAAGCACGTTCAACCTGGCCTTCGAGACCTTCCAGAAGTGGGTCTCGATCGATCCAACCTCGGCCTCGGCGCACGACCGCTATGGGCTGGCGCTGGCGCGGGCGAGGAAGTACGCGGAAGCGCAGGTGGAGTTGCAGAAGGCGACGGAGCTGGATCCGACGCAGGCCGGCAGGTACTTCTACAATCTGGGAGCTGAGCTGGTCAACGGCGGACAATACGAGGCCGCCGCCGCGATGTTCCAGAAGGCGATCGAGCTGACGCCGACTTACGCGGAGGCGCACTATCAATACGCCGTGTGCCTGTCGGCGAAAATGACGATCGCGGCCGATGGCAAGGTCGTGGCGCCGCCGGGTCTGCGGGAGGAGCTCCTGAAGTACCTCGAACTGGCGCCGGCCGGCCCGAACGCGCAGGCGGCCAAGGACATGCTGGCGTTGGTGGACGCGCAGTTGCAGACCCACTATGTGAACCCGAACGCACCGCCGCCAGCGGCCAAGAAGCCCAAGAAGAAGTGATTCGCTGTTGAAGGGTGGGGCGTCCTCCGGCGGGCGCCCCCTCGCCATGGTCAAAGTTGTCGTCTATCTCTTCCTGTCCATCATCCTGATCAGCTTGCTGCGATCGGTGTTGGCCGTCGCTGGCAAGGCGCTGCGAGGCCTGCTGGAGCCGCAGGCGCCGGGCCGCGGCAGGTCCTCGGAGCCGCGTGCGGTGGGCGAGCTGAAGCGCGACCCGGTGTGCGGCACCTACGTCTCGACCGCGACCTCGGTGAAGCGCATGGTGGATGGCGAGGTGGTGTACTTCTGTTCGCAGGCGTGCAGCGAGAAGTACCGGCCGAAGGGATGATGCCGGCCTCCCGCAAGCCGCAGCCGAAGGCGTGTGAGAGGATCGGGCTATTGGGGATGAGCCGATGGAGGAGCGCCGCACTGTGACCGTCGTCTCCGGGCTGCCACGCTCGGGGACATCGTTGATGATGCAGATGCTGGGGGCGGGGGGCATGCCGGTGCTCAGCGACGGGATGCGCGCGGCCGATGAGGACAACCCCCGCGGCTACCTCGAGCTGGAGGCCGTGAAGCGCATGCGGAAGGACGCCGCCTGGCTGTCGGAGGCCCAAGGCAAGGCCGTTAAGGTCATCCATCTTCTGCTGCGCGACCTGCCGCCGGACCGCGCCTACCGCGTTGTCTTCATGCGGCGGCCGGTGGCCGAGGTGGTGGCCTCGCAGCGCGCCATGCTGAAGCGCTCTGGTCGCCAGGGCGCGAGGCTGCCGGACGACAACCTGGCCGCGCTGCTGGAGGCGCAGGCCCGCGACACCCAGGCCTGGATGGCGCGACAGCCGCATTTCCGCGTGCTGGCGGTCGATTACCGCGACTGCATCGAGCAGCCCGGCGAAGTGGCGGCGAGGGTCAACGCGTTTCTGGGCGGCCGGCTGGACGAGGCGGCCATGGCGGGCGTGGTGGACGCGGGGCTGTACCGGCAGCGCGCGGGGCGCTAGCCTGTGATTGTGCGCGCGGAAACCGGCGTGCTAGGATGAGAGTCGGCTCACTGAGCAGCCAGCCACGGGGACGTAGTTCAGTTGGCTAGAACGCCGGCCTGTCACGTCGGAGGTCGCGGGTTCGAGTCCCGTCGTCCCCGCCATTCCTCTTGAAGTGGGGTAGAGTGTTACTATCCCTGGTTTCCGGTTTATCCATATGAGAGTCGTCGCGTTCAATGGAAGCGCCCGCAAAGACGGGAATACGGCCATCCTCCTCCGTTACGTGCTGGGGGAGCTGGAGAAGGCAGGCATCCAGACCGAACTCATTCAATTGAGCGGGAAGAAGATGCACGGGTGCCTGGCGTGCCACGAGTGCTCGAAGCGAAAGGACCGCCGCTGCGCTCAGAAGGACGACTTCGGCAACGAGTGCATCGAGAAGATGGAAGGGGCCGACGGCATTTTGCTCGGCTCGCCGACGTACGTCGCCGATGTTTCGCCCGAGATTAAGGCGCTCATGGACCGCGGCTGCCTGGTCTCGCGCGCCAACGGCAACTTCCTCCGCCGTAAGGCGGGCGCCGCGGTGGTGGCCGTGCGCCGCGCCGGCGCCATCCACGCCTTCGACTCCCTGAACCACTTCTTCCTGATCAACGAGATGGTCGTGCCCGGCTCGTCCTACTGGAACATCGCCATTGGCCGCGAGATCGGCGAAGTCGAGAACGACGCCGAGGGCATTGAGACCATGAAGACGCTCGGCCGCAACCTGGCCTGGCTGCTGAAGAAGCTGGCGGGGTAGGGCGAGCCAGCACCAGCACCGCGGCGCTGTCGCGCCCGCTCACCAACTCACGGCGCGCAATCCCTTGATCCCCTGGAAGTGCTGGTCTCGGCTCACAATCGCCAGGCGATGCTCCCGTGCCAGGGCCGCAATCCAAACGTCATTCGATGGAATCGGACGGCCGGCGGCCTTCAGTTCCGACCGGATACTGGCGTAGTGTTCCGCCGTCCCCTCGCCGACCACCAGAAGCCGCAGCTCCGCCACCGTATCCGCCAGCCACCTCTCGTACTGCGCGCGCCGCCTCGAGCGGTGAATGCCGTAGAGGTACTCGCCAAGGACGATCACCGGCAACGCCAGCTCCTCCTCGTCCCGGATCACCCGGAGTAGCCCCTCGTCGCCGTCCGCGAACGCCGAGAGCGCATTCGTGTCGAGAATCACCGCCGATCCTCTTCGTCGATCTGCTCGAACTCCTCCGCAATAAGCCGATCGACGCGCCTGGTTTCGCGATGAAGCTGCCGCAGGCCCCCGAAGACGCTCATCCAGGGTTTTTCGGGCGCGCTGCCGCGCCTGCGCCGCAGCCGGTCGCGCACCGCTTCAGCGAAGAACTCCTTCAACGAGACCCCCCGCTCGGCAGCGGCGGCCTTCACCTGCCGAAACAACGGATCGGGCATTTCCACTGTCGTCTTCACGCTACCCATCTTCCCATATTTACGGGCCAGCCGCCTGGTTCGCCGCGCGGTTCCATGACGGACCGGAACCATGACCTCAGCGCGTCCCAGTTGCCGTAAAGTAGTACTTCGCGCATGGATGCTTCCATCCAGGGCCCCGTGCTGGTCACGGGCGGCACGGGCTTCGTCGGCAGCCACCTCGTCGAGCGGCTGACGGGGCTGGGCGTGCGCGTCCGATGCCTGGTGCGGCGCAGCAGCTCGCTCCAGTACCTTCCGGCCGGGAAAGTCGAGCTGGTCTACGGCGAGCTGGCCGCGGGCGAGGGTCTGGAAGAGGCGGTCGGGGGTATGGCGACGGTGTTCCACGTCGCCGGCGTTACCAAGGCGCTCAGCCGCGCGGCGTATTTCCAAGGCAACCTGCACGGCACCCAGAACCTGGTGCGCGCCTGCCAGGCGCGCGGCGGGGCCCTGCCCCGGTTCGTCCACGTCAGCAGCCTGGCCGCGGTCGGCCCGAGCCCGGACGGCGCGCCGCTCGACGAAGACGCCGCGCCGCATCCGCTCACCTGGTACGGCGAGTCGAAACTGCAAGCCGAGGAGGCCGTGCGCGCCTCGGCGCTCGGCCGGCACGCGGTCATCCTTCGGCCGCCGGTGGTCTACGGCCCGCGCGATACGGATGTCCTGGAGGTCTTTCGCTCGGTGGCCAGGGGCGTCATGGTGCGGATCGGGCGCGGCGAGTCCCACTTCAGCTACCTGCACGTCTCCGACCTGGCCGAGGCGCTGGTGCGGGCCGCCTGCTCGGAGGCGGCGCCCGGCCGCACCTACTTCGTGGCTAACCCGGAGCCGGCGTCCTGGAGCGAGTTCGCCGCGGCGGCGGCCAGGGTGATGGGACGGCGCCTGCGGACCGTCACCATCCCTTTCCGGGTTGCCTATGCGTTCGGCTGGCTGGCCGAGGCCGGCTCAAGGCGGCGCCGGAAGCCCAATATCATCTCGCGGCAGAAGGTCCTGGAGGCACGCTGCCGTTACTGGATCTGCGACGTCGCCCGAGCGCGGGCGGAGCTCGGCTTCCGCACCCGCAAGCCGCTCGGCGAGGGCGTCGCGGAAACCCTGGCGTGGTATAAGGATGCGGGATGGCTGAAGTACTGATCAGCCCGCCGCACCTCGGCGAGCACCGCGTACTGCCCAGCGGCTGGTGGCCCGTGGACGTTCTCCTGGCCGGCTACCTGGCCGCTGCCGGGCTCCTTATCGCGGGCTTCTTCAAGAGCGTGCCGCACGCGGCGTTGCTCCTGGCGGCCCACGCCGTGGGGATCGCCCTGATCCTGGCCCTGGTGAAGTCCCGACCGCCGGCGGCGGGTGGCGGCCGTCGGCTGCTGGCTGTCCTCCGTCATTGGTACCCGCTGGTCCTCGTCACGCTGTGCTACAGGGAGCTGGTCACCCTCATCCCGGCCATCCGGCACACTGATCTGGACGCTGCCATGGTGCGCCTGGACCACCGGCTGTGGGGAAGCCATCCGACGGTGTGGCTGGAGCGGGTCCACAGCCCGTGGCTGACGGAGGGCCTGCAGTGGGTCTACACGCTCTTCATCCCGGCGGTGCTGCTGGTGGGCGTACTGCTGTGGGTCCAACGGCGGTACCCTGAGTTCCGGTACTACGCCTTTCTGATCTCGCTCGGGTTCCTGGCCTCCTACCTCGGGTACCTGCTGGTGCCGGTACGGGGGCCACGAATCTTCCTGGCCCATCTGCAGCATACCCGGCTGGGAGGGCTGTGGCTGTTCGAGGGGATGCAGCGCGTGCTCAACCAGCTCGAGTCGGCCCACTACGACTGCTTCCCCAGCGGGCACACCGAGCTCACGCTGCTGGCCTGCTGGAGCAGCCGGCGCATTTCGATGAAACTCTTCGCCGCCTTCTCCGTTTACTCGTTGGCGATCATTTTCGCGACGGTCTACCTGCGGTATCATTACACAGTTGACGTGCTCGCGGGCGCCGTGCTGGCGGCTGCATTGCTGGTCGCGGCGCCCATTATTTACGCAGCAGCTCTGAACCGGGAGCGGAGGCGGCCGGGGAGCAGACCCGGCCGCGTGACGACGGAAGAGACCACTTGAGCGCTGTTGAGATCCTACCAGCAGAGCAGGGGCGGGAACTGCGCCAGTTCCTCGAACTGCCCTATCGCTTCTACCGCGGCGACCCCTACTGGGTGCCGCCGCTCAGGATCGCGCAGAAGGAGCTGTTCGACCGCCGCAAGCACCCCTTCTATCGGCACGCCGAAGTGCAGTGCTTCCTGGCCCTGCGGAACGGCGATTGCCTGGGCCGCATCGCGGCCATCCACGACCGGAACTACAACGACTTCCACCAGGAGGAGGCGGGGCACTTCGGCTTCTTCGAGTGCGTGGAAGACCAGGCGGTGGCCGACGCGCTGCTGGGGGCCGCGCGCCAGTGGCTGGCCTCCCGCGGCGCGCGAATCTTCCGTGGCCCGGTGAACCCTTCCACCAACTACGAGTGCGGGCTGCTGGTGGAGGGCTTCGATTCCTCTCCCGTAGTGATGATGACCTATAATCCTCCGTACTATGGGTCGCTCCTGGAGGGGGCCGGCCTGCGCAAGGCCAAGGACCTGTACGCCTACTTCGTCGCGACCGACGATTTCACCATCGAGCGCGTCGAGCGCGTGGCCACGCGTTCGACCGAGCGGCAGGGGATGCGCGTCCGCCCGATTCGCATGGACGCCTTCCAGGAAGAGGTCGAGCTGGTCTGGAAGGTCTACAACTCCGCCTGGAGCCGCAACTGGGGTTTCGTCCCGATGACCCGGGACGAATTCCTGTTCATGGCCCGCGACATGCGGATGATCCTGAAGCCGGAACTGGTCCTGCTGGGGGAGGTCCACGGCCAGGTGGTTGGGTTCGCTCTGGCGCTGCCTGACATCAACCAGGCCCTAAAACACGCCCGGGGACGGATTCTTCCCCTCGGGCTGCTGAAAATCTTGTATCATAAACGGTCGATCCGCAGTGTGCGGATTATTGTGCTTGGAGTCCTGGAGGAGTACCGGACGGTCGGGGTAGCAGCGGGCTTCTATCGCGAGTTGTTCAGGCAAGGAACCCGGCTCGGCTACCGGGACTGTGAGATGTCGTGGGTTCTGGAAGACAATACCCTAATGAACCGGTCGATTGAGGCGATCGGCGGCAGGCGGTACAAAACATATCGCATCTACGAGTGGAACTGATCATGCGAAGTCCATCCCCCTCAACAACCGCGCGCGGCAGGCAGCACGCCAAGGGCAGCAACGACCTGTTCGAAAGGTGTCGCAGCTTCACCCGCCCGCGCGATATGCAGGCAGCCGGCCTGTACCTCTGGTTCGAAGTCTTCGGTGGTCACGAGGGTTGCGGCCCCGGCGAGATCCGAATGGGCAGCCGCAAAGTGCTCATGTTCGGCTCCAACGACTACCTGGGCCTCACCACGCACCCGCGGGTGAAGGCAGCGGCGGCCGAGGCCGTGCAGCGGTACGGAAGCGGCTGCAGCGGCTCGCGCCTGCTGAACGGCACCCTCGACCTGCACGTCCAGGTGGAGGAGAAGCTGGCCACCCTGGTCCGCAAGGAAGCGGCCATGATTTTCGGCACGGGGTTCCAGGCGAACTATGCGGCGCTGTCGGCGATCACGGACCGGGGAGATGTGCTGGTCTGTGACCACAACATGCACGCCAGCCTGCTCGAGGGCGCTTTGCGGGCGCCGGCCCGCACCGTCCGCTTCCGGCACAACGACCTGGGCCACCTGGAGACCTGCCTGGCGAACTGCTCGGCGGATGAGAAGGTCCTGATCGTCTCGGAAGGCGTCTTCAGCATGGAAGGCGACCTGGCCGATCTGCCCGGAATCGTCCGGCTGGCCAAGAAGTACGAGGCGCGAGTCTACGTGGACGAAGCGCACGGCATTGGCGTGCTGGGCCCATCCGGCGCGGGCGCGGCGGACCACTTCGGCGTGCTGGACGAGGTGGATATCGTCATGGGCACGTTCTCGAAATCGCTGGCCTCGGTGGGGGGGTTCGTAGCCTCCCAGAAGGACGTCATCGAGTACCTGAAGCACACCGCGCGGCCCTTCGTCTTCTCTGCCGCACTGGCGCCTGCTTCGGTGGGCGCCGTCAATGCGGCCATCGACCTGGTGCGAGAGGAGCCGGAGCGTCGCGCGCGGCTGCTGGCCATCGGGGCCTGGCTGCGCAGTGCGCTGAGAGCTTGCGGCTGCTGGGTGCTGGAGGGCGAGACGCCCATTGTCCCCGTGGTCGTGCCGGAGGAGATCGACCTCTGCCGCCTGTGCAAGGCGCTGCTGGAGGACGGCATCTACGTCAACCCGGTGCTTCGCCCGGCGGCCACCCAAAACCTGCTGCGCATCTCCTGCACCGCCGCGCATACCGAAGCCCACGTGGACCGGCTGGTGGGAAGCATTGTCCGCAACGCGCGCCAACTGGGCATCGACCTCAGTCCGCAAGCCTGACGGGCTCGTCCGGACTTCTCGCCAACGGCCTGCCGGGGCGCCTGAGAGCACCGCCTCCGCTATCGGACAACACTGCAGCGCTGCGGCAACGATATAATGGCGGTTCCTCGTAGTTGTATGCGTTGGTGGAGGAGCGTCGATTGCCAGAATTCCGCCGAGATCCTATCACCGGCCGCTGGGTGATCATTGCCACGGACCGCGCCCGCCGGCCCCAGGACTTCGCCCGCGAGCAGGTCGTCATCCAGGGGGGCCGGTTCTGCCCGTTCTGCCCCGGCAGCGAGCAGAAGACTCCGCCCGAGGTGCTGTGCTACCGCCAGAGCGGCGGGCCGAACGAGCCCGGCTGGAGCCTGCGCGTGGTGCCGAACAAGTTCCCCGCGCTGCGGGTCGAGGGCGATTTCGACCGCCAGGGCGAGGGCCTGTATGACCGCATGAACGGCGTCGGCGCGCATGAGGTCATCATCGAGACGCCGGACCACCAGTTGACGCTGGCCGGGATGCCGGACAAGGCCGTCGAAGACGTCTTCTGGGCCTGCCGCGACCGCATCCTCGACCTGAAGAAGGACCGCCGGATGCGCTACATCCTGGTCTTCAAGAATCACGGCGAGACGGCCGGGGCCACGCTCGAGCACACGCACTCGCAGTTGATCGCGCTGCCGGTGATCCCGCGCCGCGTGGCCGAGGAGATGGAGGGGGCCAAGAAGTACTACGACCTGCGAGAGCGCTGCATCTACTGCGACATCATCCGTCAGGAGATCGACACCGGCAGCCGCATCGTGCTGGAGACCGAGCAGTTCGTGGCCATCTGCCCCTTCGCGGCGCGCTTTCCCTTCGAGGTCTGGATCCTGCCGCGGCGGCACTTTTCGCACTTCGAGAGCTCGGACGTTCCGGCGTTCCGCAACCTGGGCTGGCTGATGCCGGTGCTGCTGCGGGAGATCGACAAGGTGCTGGAGCGGCCGGCCTACAACTACATGATCCACACGTCGCCGCTCCAGGAGTCCGAGCTGCCCTATTACCACTGGCACATCGAGCTGATGCCGAAGCTGACGCGGGTGGCGGGCTTCGAGTGGGGCACGGGCTTCTACATCAACCCGACCCCGCCCGAAGAGGCGGCCCGCTTCCTGCGCGACGCCGGATCGGGCTAGCCAGCCCGCATTTCTCACCAGCCACCTGCCGCGGTGCGCCAGGCGCGCTTCACACGCCGGCGGCCGAGGATTGGAGGAGCCGCGCGCGGAGCAGGTTCACAATATCGCCCGCCAGGAATGGCTTCCGCAGGACTGGGAAGTCGTGCTTCCGGCAGATCTCCTCTTCCTCGGGCGAGAGCTTCGTTCCAGTCATGAGGATCACCTGGACCCTGGGCGTCTTGCGCTGAAGCACCACGCCCAGATCGACCCCGTTGCCATCCGGAAGCAGGTAGTCGAGCAGCACCGCGTTGGGCGCCTGGCCGGCAGCGAGCTCGCGGGCTGCCTGCGCCGACTGCGCCGTCACCAGCCGCCAGCCGGCCTGCGCCATCCACCGTTCGAGGAGACGCACCAGCTCGCGGTTGTCGTCCACCAGCAGCACGGTGAGAGGCTTTGGCGCGCGAGGGCCGCCCCGGTCCAGCGCGCGGATGAGAAGGCTCTCCTGGTCCTGCGCCGGCTCGACCCGCACGCATGCGCCCGGCTCGATCCTGGCCGCCGCCACCATCGTCGCCAGCGGCTGCGTCAGTTGGCGGTGGATGGTGCGCCTCAGCTCCCGCGCGCCGTACTCGGGGCTGGTCCCGGTGCGGAGCAGGAATTGCCGGCTCTCGAGCGGCACCTCGATGTCGAAGCAGCGGTCGCCCAGGCGCGTGTTCACGTGCCGCTGGAGTTCGCAGATCTGCTGATCGAGGATCGCGGCCAGCGAGTCCTGGCCGAGCGGCTGATAGGTGATCACCGCGTCGATGCGGTTGACGAACTCGGGCGAGAACTTCCTGCGCACCGCGCAGCCCACGATGCTTTCCAGCTTGTTGGACAGATCCGGAAGCTCCCGCGGCGCCGCCGCCTGAAACCCGAACTCCGGGCGGAGCTCCTTCATCATCTCGCGCGCGCCCAGGTTGCTGGTCAGGAAGATGACGCTGTTCTCGAAGTTCACCGCGGTGTTGTCGCCCAGCCGCAGCGTCGCCCGGTCCAGGATGCCGAGCAGCAGGTGCAGCATCGACGGGGCCGCCTTCTCGATCTCGTCGAACAGGACGATGGAGAGGCCGCAGTGGTCGCTGGTGACCGCATTCAGCTTCTGCTGGGTGAGCATCGGCTGGGTCTCACGGTGGCCCAGGTATCCCGGCGGCGCCCCGATGAGCTTGGCCACCTCATGCTCCATCTGGTACTCGCCGCAGTCCACCCTCAGCAGGTTCTTCTCGCTGCCGTGCAGCACATCAGCCAGCGCCTCGACCGTCTTGGTTTTCCCCGTTCCGGTCGGTCCCAGCAGCAGGAAGACCCCGGCAGGTCTTCCCTCGGGGGACAAGCCGGCGCGGAACATTTCCACGTAGGGGACGATGTGCTGCATGGCCGCCGGCTGGCCGATGACCTTCCGCGAGAGCAGGCTCACCAGGTCGTCGGAGGGGGCTTCGTTGGACGGGGAGGCGCCCGAGGGTTTCTTGGGTCTCCCAGAAGTCCCCAGAGTCCTCACGCCAGCGGCCTCCCCCATCCGGACCCCATTATGGGGCCGCCGGCGCCGCTCACGGCCCCATCCCGAGGCGCAGCCACCCCTATTCTGGGTCCGGCGCAGCGGAATTAGTCCCTGAAAAATGAGAGGATTGCCTCCCCGATCCGGGGGCTGGCGCGACCGTCCCCGTAAGGGTTGTGAACGCGCGCCATGCGGTCGTACTCCGCCCGGTCTTCGAGCAGCCGGGTGGCTTCGGCGACGATCGCTTGCTCGTCCGTGCCGACCAACTTCACCGTGCCCGCCTGAACGGCTTCGGGCCGCTCGGTCTTCTCCCGCAGAACCAGAATTGGCTTGCCCAGCGAGGGCCCCTCTTCCTGGACCCCGCCCGAATCGGTGATCAATATGTACGCGCGCCGCATGAGGTCCACAAAGGGCACGTACTCGAGTGGTTCCACGAGCACGATGTTGCCGCGGGCGGAGAGGAGCCGCCGGACCGGCGCCTGAACGTTCGGGTTGGGATGCACCGGGTAGACGATCTCGACGTCCGGGCGCTCGGCCAGCCGGCCCAGCGCCGAGCAGATCCGCGCGAAGCCCTCCCCGAAGCTCTCCCGCCGGTGCGCGGTGACCACGATGAGCTTCTTGGAGGGATCCAGTTGCGGCCACTCCGGCCCGCGTAGCGCGCCACTCTCCAGCCTGTCGCGAACGTAGAGCACGGCGTCGATGCCGGTCTGGCCGGTCACGGTGACCCGCTCGGGGGGAACTCCCTCCGCGTGGAGATTCGAGGCCGCCCACTCAGTTGCGGCAAAGTGCAGGGAGACCAGCCGGGTTGTCAGCACCCGGTTCATCTCTTCGGGGAAAGGCTGCCGCATGTCCCAGGTGCGCAGGCCGGCTTCGACGTGTCCGGCCGGGATGTGGTGGTAGAAGGCCGCCAGGGCGCCGCACAGCGTGGTAGTGGTGTCCCCCTGCACCAGGACCAGGCTGGGGCGCACGGCCGTGAGCACCGCCTCCAGGCTGGCCATAATCCGGGAAGTCGATTGCGAGAGGGTCTGGTCCGGCCGCATGACGTCCAGGTCGTAATCCGGAACGACCTCGAAGGCCTCCAGCACCTGGTCCAGCATCTGGCGATGCTGGGCGGTCACGCAGACCTTGACCGCGAACTCGGGGCGGCTCCGGAGATGACGCACCACGGGGCACAACTTGATGGCTTCCGGCCGGGTCCCGAAGACAAACAGGACAACGCGCGTGTCTTGAGGCAACCCTTCATTTCTAGCACGCTGGGCCGGATGCCTGCGGGCCGCGCCTGTCAACCCCTCCAGCCCCGGGTGGGCGTGCGGCGGCGTGCGGCGGTGGGCTGCTTACTTGTGCCGGTAGGTGATTCGACCTTTGGTCAAATCATAGGGTGAAAGTTCCAGTGTCACGCGGTCGCCGGCCAGCACGCGGATGCGGTTCCGCCGCAGCTTTCCGGCCAGGTGGGCCAATACGACACGCTCCTGATCCAATTGCACGCTGAACAACCCGCTCGGGAACTTCTCGACGACGGTTCCAGTTACTTCAATACTGTCCTCTTTGCTCATTGTCCTCCGTGGTGGTTGGGTTTCATGGCCTCATCCCTGGCCCGGGCCGGGGCTGGCCCGGACGCCCCTGCTTGCTCGGTGTGGCTGGTTTGAGGCCTCAAACGTATTTTGATTATACAGCGGCCGCGCCTCGTCACGGTCGTGGCGTGAAATGCGGGCCAGCCACTACAGCATCCGAAACCGGGCGCTGAAATGCCGCAGGAACCGTGGCTGGGAGACGATCTCCAGGCCCCGGATCTGGTTCTTTCTCGCATTCACCTCCAGGATCGCTTCCACCACGTAATCCACGTGGCTCTGGGTGTAGACGCGCCGGGGGATGGCCAGCCGCAGCAGCTCGTGCGGGGCCTTGTCGCCGAACATCACCGAGCCGATCTCAACGGACCGGATGCCAGCGTGCCGGTACAGCTCGACGGCCAGTGCCTGAGCCGGGAACTGGCGCCGCGGGATGTGCGGCAGCATCCGCCCCGCGTCGATGTAAATGGCGTGTCCGCCGGGCGGCTCGACGATGGGCACGCCGCGCTCGCTGATGTGCCGCCCCAGGTATTCGATCGAGGCGATCCGGTATTGCAGGTAGTCCTGATCCAGCACCTCGGTGAGCCCTACGGCGATCGCCTCCAGGTCGCGTCCGGCCAGCCCCCCATACGTCGGGAAGCCCTCGGTCAGGATGAGAAGGTCCTTTTCCTGCTCGGCCAGCCGGTCGTCGTTGGTGCACAGGAACCCGCCGATATTGGCGAGCGCGTCTTTCTTGGCCGAGAAGGTGCAGCCGTCGGCGAGCGAGAACATCCGCTGGGCGATCTGCTTCGGCGTGCAGGCGGCGTATGCCGCCTCGCGCTGCTGAATGAGGTAGGCGTTCTCGGCGAAGCGGCAGGCGTCGAGGTAGAGCGGGATGCCGTGTCTGGAGGCGACCCGCTTGACGGCCTCGATGTTCTCCAGCGACACGGGCTGGCCGCCGCCGGAGTTGTTTGTCACCGTGATCATGATCAGCGGAACGTTGGCCGCCCCTTCGATCTCGATGAGCCGCTCCAGCGCCGCCAGGTCCAGGTTGCCCTTGAAGGGGTGCCGCGCTTGTGTGTCGGCGGCCTCCGGGCAGGGCAGGTCGACCGCCCGCGCGCCGTTGATTTCGACGTTGGCCCGGGTGGTGTCGAAGTGCGTGTTGTTGGGCACGCTCTGGCCCGGCCGGCACATCACCCCGAACAGGATGCGCTCGGCCGCGCGCCCCTGGTGGGTGGGGATTACGTGCCGGAAGCCGGTGAGCTCCTGCACGACCTTTTTGAGGCGGAAGAAACTCTCACTGCCGGCGTAAGACTCGTCGCCGCGCATCATCGCCGCCCACTGTGCGGTGGACATGGCGCTGGTGCCGGAATCCGTGAGCAGGTCGATCAGAATGTTCCTGGCTTCGATCAGGAAGAGGTTGTAGCCGGCCTCCTCGAGCAGCCGCTCCCGCTCCTCCCGGCTGGTCTGCCGAAGCGGCTCGACGCTCTTGATCCGGAACGGCTCAATGATCGTCTTCACACCCCGGAGTCTAGCGCAAAGCCCGGTCCGGCTGGCCTGCCGCGCGCTTTCCGCAGCGGGCCGCGAGGCCCGCACCGCGCGGCGGCGAATTTCGGGAAACCAGACTCCGGCGGCGCACATCGTTACCAAGGGGGCGACTTGCGCTCAGGCAGACCGGGTGCTCATCAGGTTCGGCGGGCTGTGTGGATCGCACTTCTGGCGGCGGCGCCACTGCTGTATTCCCAGGTGGGGCCCTATCCAGGCGGGTACCCGCCGGGGAGAGCCCAGGAGCCGGGCTTGCCTTTCCCGTGGGCCGGCCGCGGCAAAGGGAGCGGGACCGGGCGAGACACGGCCGGCGAAAACCTCACCCGCTCGCGCGGCAAGCTGCGCAAAATCGAGGAGAAGTCCATCCAGGTCGAGGCTCCGGATGGGCGCAGCCTCGATTTCCGCCGCACCAGCAGCACCAAGTTCTATCGGAACTCCGATGAGATCGGCGCTTCGGACCTCCACGCCGGCGACGAGGTCTCGGTGGAGGCGACCCAGGACCAGGACGGCTACCTTTATGCCCGCAACGTACGTCTGGAGAGGAGCGGGGAAGCTGCGGAGGAGCAGACTGGGAAGGCTGCCGAGGAGCCGAGCGTCGGGGCGACGGAACGTGCTCCGGCGCCCGCCCCGCGCGACCGGGAAGATCCTGGGCCGCCGGCGTTGAGGCACGGCATCCCGCCCAAACGCCCCGGCGTCGAGAGCCAGGAGGAAGAACCGTCCTCCGCTGCGCCGGTCGAGCCCGCGGCCGAGCCCGCGGCCGACCCCCTGCTCGAGAAAGCCCGCCAGGCGGCGGAGTCCTTTTCCGAGGGGCTTCCCAACTACTATTGCGCGCAGTACATGACCAGATTCGCGAGCACCTCGCGCCCCGCGAATTGGAAACCTCTGGATGTGGTCTCGGCGAATGTGGTCTATGAGAACGGCCGGGAGAGCTACCGCGACCTGGCGGTCGACGGAAAGCCGACCCGCAAGAGGTTCGAGGAGTTGGGCGGGGCGTGGTCCACGGGAGAGTTCGGCTCGCTGCTGCGCGATCTGTTCTCGCGCTCGACCGCCGCGGACTTCCGCTTCGGCAGGAATTCGAGTGCATCCGGGGTGGCGGCGCGGGTCTACGACTTCGAAGTCGAGCGCGACTCTTCCCACTGGCGCGTCCAGGCGCCGTCGCAGTCCATCCATCCGGCCTACAAAGGCTCCGTCTGGATCGAACCCGAGAGCGGGCGGGTGCTCCGGCTCGAAATCCAGGCCCGGTTGCTGCCGGAAGAGTTCCCGATCGACGTGGTGGAGTCCGTCATCGACTATGCAAGCGTCCGCATCGGAAGCGGACAGTTCCTGCTGCCGGTGCATGCGGAGACCCTGAGCTGCCAGCGCGGCACCCAGAACTGTTCCCGGAACACGATCGACTTCCGCAATTACCACAAGTACGAGGCGGAATCCAGCATCACCTTCGAGACCCCCACGCGCTGAGGGGTGATCCATCTCCGGGACACGTTGCGAAGCCCCGAAACAGGTTGCCCTGCTTGCAGGGCGCGGCGAAGCGGTGCGACACTGGCCCAGGTGGAGGGCTTTGTCTTAATGAAACTTGCACACCTTGCTCTAGCGGCCGCCCTGACGTTCTGCCTGGCCGGCGCGCTCGCTGGGCAGCAGCAGCCGGCCAAGAAGCGCGTCCTCTTCATCGGTCAGTCGCAGGGATACCAGCACGACTCGGTTTCCAGCGCGGCCGGGACCATCTGGAAGCTGGGCCACGAAACCGGCCTGTGGGACACCTACATCCGCACTGACACCCAACTGGTCACGAAGAAGCCGCTCGGCTTGAACGCCAAGAATCTGGGCTACTTTGACGCGGTCATCTTCTACACCAGCGGCGAGCTGCCCATGGACGACTCCCAGAAGGCCGACCTGCTCTCCTTCGTCCGGGACGACGGCCGGGGCTTCATCGCCGTTCACAGCGCCACCGACACGTTCTACAAGTGGCTGGAGTACGGCGACATGGTCGGCGGCTACTTCGATCAGCACCCCTGGGGCACGTTCGACGCGCCTTTCGTGGTGGAAGACGCCAGCTTCCCCGGCATGCAGTACCTGCCCGGAGCGTTCACGATGCGCGACGAGATCTACCAGAGCCGGGACTTCTCGCGGGGAAAGGTTAGGGTGCTCCTGCGGCTGGATGAGAACCGGCTCGACTATAGCGTCCAGAACATCCACCGCACGGACCGGGATTTCGCCGTCATCTGGGCGCGCAACTACGGCAAGGGCCGCGTGCTCTACAACGGTCTGGGCCACGTCGAGGCGGTCTGGGACCGGCCCGACATCCAGAAGATGTGGATCGAGCACATGAAGTGGGTGCTGGGGCTAATCCCCGGCGACGCCACGCCACGGCCGAGGCCGGGGAAGTAGGGCTGCACCGCCAGCACCAACTTCACCAGTTGGTGCTATGATGATCTCGTGCGGCGCGCGACCATCAGCATCGATGACCAACTGGAGGCCGCGCTCGCGGCCTACGTCAAGCAGCAGGAGATCCCTCCATTGCTGACGTCCGTCATGCAGACAGCCCTGCGGGAGTACCTTGCCCGGAGGGGGGTTGCGCCCCCAGCATCCCCGCTTCGAATCACGCCGGCCAGAGAGGGTAGCGGCAAGGCGGACGTCAGCGTCCGTCATGACGCCTACTTCGCCGGGAAATGACCGGGCCCGTCCTGGCGGACACGGGGCCGCTCTACGCACTCGCCGATCCATCCGATCAGTATCATCGCCGGGCGTGCCGCGAACTGGAGAGCCTCCAAGCGGCGGGATTCCATGTCGCCGTGTGCTTCCCGATACTGTGTGAAGCCTGCACGCTGATCTCGCGCCGGCTTGGCCGCACCTATGGTCGTGGCTGGCTGGAGGAGCTCACGAACGGGGTGATGCTGATCAATCCCGAGACCCGCGACTACCAGGCGGCTTGGCGCCGCATCGGTGACTTTCCGGACCAGGACATCACGCTGTTCGACGCGGTTGCCGCGGCGCTCTGTGCCAGGCTCGGGCTTCCGATCTGGTCTTTCGATCACCACTTCGACCTGTTCGGCGTCGAGCGCTGGTTGCCGCGGCGCCGATAGCTCCCGCGCCGCGGGTCGGACACCGCGCTACTCCGCCGGGAGCAGCCCCTGCTCGTCCGCCGACATCCGTCTCAACTGCCCGCAGGCCGCGTAGACGTCCTGCCCGCGCGGCTTGCGGAGGAAACACGGCATGGCCCGCCGCACGATCTCCTGAAACGCCAGCAGGCGTTCCGGCGCCGGCGGCTCGAAGGGGATCTCCGGGCCGGGGTTGAGCGCGATCAGGTTGACCTTCGACTTGAGGTTGGCCAGCAGCCGGACCAGGCGGCGCGCGTCGGCATCGCTGTCATTGACCCCCTTGAGCAGCACGTACTCGAAGGAGAGCCGCTCCCAGGGGCGCAACGGGTAGGCGCGGCAGGCTTCCATCAGTTCCTTCAAGGGGTACTTTCGCGTGATCGGCATCAACTGGCGCCGGGTCTCCTCGGTCGAGGCGTTCAGCGAGATGGCCAGCTTGGGCCGCACCGGCTCGCGGCCCAGCTCGGCAATCTGAGGCGCGATGCCGGCGGTCGAGAGGGTGATCCGCCGCGGCGAGATGCCGACGCCGCCCGCGTCCGTCAGTATCCGCGTCGCCTTGAGGACGCTGGCCAGGTTCAGCAAGGGCTCTCCCTGGCCCATCAGGACGACATTCAGCCGTTCGCCATCCGCCGCCACCCGGCTGTCTCGCGCCGCCACGAGTACCTGCCCCACGATCTCGCCGGCGGTGAGGTTGCGCTCAAAGCCCATCCGCGCGGTCATGCAGAACCGGCACCCCAGGGCGCAGCCAATCTGGGTCGAGACACAGACGGTCTGCCGCAGCTCCTCGGGCATCAGAACGGTTTCGACGGTCTTCCCGTCCTGGAGCCGCAGCAGGTAGCGGCGCGTACCGTCGCTCGAGTCGTAGCGGCGTTCGATCGCTGGCAGCCCGAGCGGGTGGCGGGCCGCCAGCTCGCGCCGCAGGCTCACGGGCAGGGTCAGGATCTCGCTCCAGTCGGCGTGGCGCTCCCGATAGAGCGCCTCATAGATCTGGCGGGCCCGGTAGCGCGGCTGTTCGGCGGCCAAAAGTTGTTGAATCTCTTGGACTTCCAGCCCCAGAAGCGCGGCCATGCCTTCAGTCTAGCATCCAGGCGGCCAGCGGCCTCGCCCGCGGCTCAGACGTGGGAGAATGGGAGCCAAGCCGGCTGGTCCCCGTAACAGCTATGACAGATTCAGCCCTCAGCACCGGGGAGGTCCAGAGGACCGTCCTCTCGAACGGCATACGCGTCATCACCGAGGCCATGCCGCACGTGCGCTCGGTGTCGGTGGGCGTCTGGGTCGGCACCGGCTCCCGGCATGAGGGGCAGGAGGAGAACGGCATCTGCCACTTCATCGAGCACATGCTGTTCAAGGGGACGACCTCGCGCACGGCCGAGCAGATCGCCCGGTCGGTGGATTCCATCGGCGGCAACCTGGACGCCTTCACCGGCAGGGAGCTGGTGGGCTTCAACACCAAGGTGCTGGATGAGCACCTCTCGCTGGCCTTCGACGTTCTGGCGGACCTGGTGCTCCACCCGCTCTTCC
>JBEKLJ010000019.1:0-24034 GCA_050010255.1 Bryobacteraceae bacterium | reverse complement strand
GGATCCAAACAACGGAAGTGCGCGCGCTACGAACGCCTGGAATACGGGGGGGCTAGAATTAGATTCAACGCATGGCGATCCAAACCCTGTTCGGCTCGGTGCCGAGCGAACCGTCGCTGGTGGAGCGTCTCAAGAGCGGCATCCAGAAGACGCGCACCGGGCTGGTCTCTCACCTGGAGACCGCGCTAGCCGGCCGAAAGCAGATCGACGCCGGGCTGCTCGAGGAGCTGGAGTATACCCTCATCGGCGCCGACATAGGCGTTAGAACCACCAACGAGATTCTGGAGCTCATCCGCCAGCGCGTGGACCGCAAGCTGCTGCGGGACGCTCAGGAACTCCGCCAGCTCATTCGCGAGCACTTGACCGGAGTGCTGGAAGCCGCCGAGCGCCCGCTGCCGCGGGTGGCCGAGCCGCCCGCGGTGGTGATGCTGGTGGGCGTCAACGGCACGGGCAAGACCACCACCATCGGCAAGCTCGCGCGCCTCTACCACGCCGAGGGCCGCAGCGTCCTGCTGTGCGCCGCCGACACCTTCCGCGCCGCCGCCATCGACCAGCTCGAGGTCTGGGGCCAGCGGGCGGGCGCCGAAGTCATACGCCAGAAGCCCGGCGCCGACCCCAGCGCCGTGTTGTTCGATGCCATCCAGGCCGGCCGCGCGCGCAAGATCGACTACGTCATCGCCGACACCGCCGGCCGCCTCCACACCAAGTCGAACCTCATGGCCGAGCTCGAGAAGATGCGCCGCACCGCCGCGCGCCTCATCCCCGGCGCCCCGCACGAGGTCCTGCTGGTGCTCGACGCCACCACGGGCCAGAACGGCCTGGAGCAGGCCCGCCGCTTCACCGAGACTTCCGGCGTCACCGGCATCGTCCTCACCAAGCTCGATGGCACCGCCAAGGGCGGCATTGTCGTCCCCATCGCGCGCGAATTGAACTTGCCCATCCGCTATGTGGGTGTGGGCGAGAAGCTTGAGGATCTTTTGCCCTTCGAGCCGGACAAATTCGTGGCATCCTTGTTGGAAGCATGAACCCGGACTACATGCGCCAGGCGCTCGACCTGGCGCGGCAGGGCCTCGGCCGAACCAGCCCTAACCCGGCGGTTGGGGCGGTGCTGGTGCGCGACGGCGAGATCGTGGGCCGCGGCTTCCACACTTACGCCGGCCGCGAGCACGCCGAAGCGCTGGCGCTTGAACAGGCCGGCGAGAAGGCGCGCGGCGCCACGCTCTACATCAACCTGGAGCCCTGCTGCCACGCCGGCCGCACCGGCCCTTGTGTGGAGGCGCTGATCGAGGCCGGCGTCGCCCGGGTCGTCGCCGCCATGGAGGACCCTAACCCGCGCGTCGCCGGCCAGGGCTTCGGCCGCCTGCGCAGCGCCGGCGTCGCGGTCCAGATCGACTCCGCCTACGCCGCCGAGGCCGAGGAGCTGAACCAGCCCTTCATCCACTTCATGCGCACCGGCCGCCCGCTAGTCACCTTGAAGGCCGCCATCACGCTGGACGGCAAGATCGCCGCGCCGGAAGACAACCAGGGGTGGATCACCAGCGAGCGGGCCCGCGCCCACGTCCAGCAGCTTCGCCACCACTCCGACGCCATCCTCACCGGCATCGGCACTGTGCTGGGCGATGACTGCCTGCTCACCGACCGCACCGGCCTGGAGCGCAGCCGGCCGCTCCTGCGCATCGTAGCCGATTCGCAACTCCGTCTCCCGCTGCACTCGCGCATGGTCTCGAGCGCGCGTTCCGATGTGCTGGTGGTGACCACCTCGGCCGCCTCCACGGACCGCCGGCGGGCGCTCGAAGAGCGCGGCGTCAAGGTTGTCACCTTGGATGGCCTGGGCGGCCGCGTCAACCTGCGCGCGCTGGTCGAGCACCTGGGGGGCGAGTCCTGCCTTTCGCTCATGGTCGAGGCTGGCAGCAAGCTGAACTGGTCGTTGCTCGAAGAGGGCGTCGCCGACAAGATCTTCTTCTATTACGCCCCCAAGATCCTCGGCGGTCTCCAGTCCCTGCCGGTGGCCGGCGGCGCGGGCCGCCGCAGCCGCCGCGAAGCCATCCTGTTTCGCAACGTGAAGCTCGCACGGATCACCGAGGACGAGTTCGCAGTCGAGGCATGGTTGGTCAAGGAGCGCTGACGTGTTCACCGGAATCATCGAGGAGATCGGCGAGGTCGCCGGCCTGGCCGCGCAGCCCCCGAGCGCCCGGCTCGAAGTCCGCTGCCGCAAGGTGCTGGAGGATGCCGCCATTGGCGCCAGCGTGGCCGTCGACGGCGTCTGTCTGACGGTTGCCAGCGTCCGCCCCGGCAGCTTTTCGGCCGACGTCTCGCCCGAGACGCTTAGCCGCAGCAACCTGGGCGGCCTCCGCGCCGGTTCCGTCGTCAACCTCGAGCGGCCGCTCGCGGCCTCCGGCCGGCTCGACGGCCACCTCGTCCAGGGCCACGTCGATGGCACGGGCGAGTTGCTGGCCCTGGAGCCGCTCGGCAACGGCAACTGGTGGCTGACCCTCCGCATCCCGGAGGAGTTGGAGCGCTACGTGGTTGAGAAGGGCTCGATCGCCATCGACGGCATCAGCCTCACCGTCGCCGGCATCGAAGACGCCGTGCTGGCGGTGACCATCGTGCCGCACACCTACCAGAGCACGACGCTCCGGACCCGCCGCGCGGGCGACCGCCTGAATCTCGAGTGCGACATCCTGGCCAAGTACGTCGAGAAGCTGCTGGGCCCATCGCGCGAAACGAAGCCCAAGCTGACCCTGGAGAAACTGCGCGAACTGGGGTACTGATCGGGTTTCGGTTCTAGGCCAAGCGTCTCAGGGCAAAGCCTCCAGCAGCCGGTCAATCTCACGCGGGGCGATGTAGAAATGGGGCGAGGCGCGGACCCAGCCCTGGCGCGCCGCCGCTATGATGTCCCGCTCGCGGAGGCGGCTGACGGCGTGGTGCGCATCCAGTCCCTCCTTGCGGAAGCTGACGATGCCGGCGCCGCTGGCGGGTGTCCGCCGGCCGAGGACCTGGTAACCCCTGGCGGCCACGCCGGCCGCGATCCGGTCGCCCAAGGCTTGAACATGCGCGGCGATCCGGTCAATGCCGACCTCGAGCAGGAACTCGATGGCGGCCTGCAGCCCGAAGCAGCCGACCGTGTTCAGCGCGCCGCACTCGTAGCGGCCGGCGTCGGCTCGCAGGGTCATGTCGCGGCTGGCGTAGTCGTGGTAGTTGGCGACGTTGGTCCAACCGAACTCAACCGGCTCGATTGAATCCTGCAAGTCCTTCTGCACGTATAGGACGGCACAACCTTCGGGACCCAGCAGCCACTTGTGCCCGTCGGCCGCCAAAGCGTGGATGCGAGCCTTCCGCACGTCAATTGGAAAGGCCCCCAGACCCTGAATCGCATCCACCACCAGCAGGCAGCCACGGCGGGCGCAAATCTCTCCGATGGCCTGCAAGTCCGCGCGCTGGCCGCCCAGGTACTGCACGAAGCTGATGGCCAGCAGGCGGGCGCCGCGGCAAGCCTGGTCAATGCGCTCCAGCGGGTCAGTGACGGACAGCCACTCGACGGCCACGCCCTTTCGTTCCAACCTCTTCCAGGGGAAGACATTGGCGGGGAACTCCTCCCGGAAGCCCACCACGCGGTCGCCGGGCCGCCAATCCAGTCCGAGCGCAATCGTGGCCAGGCCCTCGGAGGTGTTCTTGAGGATGGCGATCTCGTCGCGGTCGGCGCCGATCAGCCGCGCCCCGGCCTGCCGCACGCCCTCGCAGGCTTCCAGCCAGGCCGAATAGTGGAGGGCGCCGTAGCGCCACGCATCTTCGGTCAGCAGCTTCATGGCGTCGGCGGCGGCCTTCGACAGCGGCGCCACGGCCGCATGGTTCAGGTAAAGAAAGCGCTCGGCGACCGGGAACTGGTCCCGGTACTCCTCCCAGAGAGGCGGGACGAGACTGGCAGTTTCCTCGCAACCCATCCTAGAAAGGATACGTTAAACAGGTGAGGGAGAACGTTGGCTAGCCCGGATGTGTGCCGGGAGTATACTTGTAGCAGGTTTACTGGGCAGGAGGTTTTCCATGAGGCGGCTCTCCTCTGTCGCGCTTGCAGTGGTGACGGCGCTGGCTTTGCTGGCCCCCCAGGCCGGCTGGGCCGCGGACAAGAAGAAGGATCCGGACGAGATCGGCAACCGCGACGTCGGCCGCGGATTAAACATCTACTCGCTGGAGAAGGAAATCGCCATCGGCAAGGAGCTGGCCCAGGAAGTCGAGCGCCAAGCCAAGCTGATCGACGACCCCGTGGTGTCGGAATACGTCAACCGCGTGGGCCAGAACCTGGTGCGGAACTCCGATGCCAAGGTTCCCTTCACCATCAAAGTCATCGACAGCGAAGAAGTGAACGCCTTCGCGCTGCCCGGCGGGTTCTTCTTCGTCTATTCGGGCCTGCTCCTGAAGGCCGAGTCGGAGTCCGAGCTGGCCGGCGTGATGGCGCACGAGATCGCGCACGTGGCAGCGCGGCATGGAACGCGCCAGGCCACCCGAGGCACCATCGCCAATCTCGCCACGATCCCGCTGATCTTCATGGGCGGCTGGGCCGGCTACGGCGTGCGCCAGGCAGCCAGTGTGCTGGTGCCGATCGGGTTCCTGAAGTTCTCGCGGGCCTTCGAGGCCGAGGCCGACATGCTGGGCCTCGAATACATGTACAAGGCCGGTTATGACCCGACGGCGTTCGTGGACTTCTTCGAGAAGATCCAGACGCTGGAGAAGCGCAAACCCGGCACTATCAGCCAGCTCTTTTCGAGCCACCCGCTCACCGACGACCGGATCCGGACGGCGCAGAGGAACATCCAGGAACTCCTCAAGGCCCGGCCCGAGTACGTGGTGAACACCTCGGAGTTCGACAACGTCAGGGCACGTCTGATGGCGATGGAGAACCGCCACAAGATCGACGATAAGGATGCCAACAAGCCGCGGCTGCGCAAGAAGCCCGGCACCGGGACCACGACCGGCGGTGAATCCGGCGGCCAGAAGAGCGACGAAGAAGACCGGCCGACGCTGAAGCGCCGCAACTGAGGGTCGCCAGTCCCGTTTCCTTCTCAAGGTGACGCACGCCCACGGCCCCCGCGAGGGGCCGTGGGTTTTTTTGCGTTTCCGGGCGCCGGAGGCGGGATAATGTACGCATGGAACGGTTTCTCGAGGGCAAAACCGCGCTGGTGACGGGCGGGACGCGCGGCATCGGCCGGGCGATTACCGAGGCGCTGCTCCACCACGGCGCCTCCGTCGCCATCTGCGGCCGGACGGCGGGGGGCGTCGAGCGCGCTGTCGCCGAACTGCGCAATCAGGGCAAGGCGGCCGGGCGGGCCGCCGACGTCGCGAACCCCGACGACGTGGCCGCGCTGTTCCGCTGGGTCGATGAGCAGCTCGGCGGCCTGGACATTCTGATCAACAACGCCGGAGTGGGCGCGTTCTCGAGCGTCGCGGACACCAGCATCGAGCAGTGGCGCCGCATAGTCGGCACGAACCTCGACGGGTTGTTCTACTGCTCCCGCGAGGCTTTGTCCCGCTTCCGCCAGCGGGGCGGCGGGTTCGTCATCAACATCAGCAGCCTGGCGGGAAAGAACCCGTTCGCCGGCGGCGCCGCCTACAACGCCTCCAAGTTCGGGGTCAACGGCTTCAGCGAGGCGATGATGCTCGATCATCGCTATGAGAACGTGCGCGTCTGCTACGTGATGCCGGGCAGCGTGGACACGGAGTTCGGCGCGCCGGCCTCGGCGGCAAGCTGGAAGATCGCGCCGCAGGACATTGCCGAGGTGGTTATCGCGGTCCTGCACATGCCGGAGCGCACGCTGATCAGCCGGGTCGAGATCCGGCCCTCCAAGCCCAAGAAAAGCTGAGCCGCCGGAAGAAACCGCGATATCTTCATCCGAATTGCGGCTGCGAACTCCCGCCGGACACACCACAACCGCCGGCTGAAATGTCAGCTATCCATTGGCCGCCCAGATGCATCTAATGAGACAGAAGGATCGAGAGGGGCCTTGACCAATATGCCTCGGTTGAACATGGCGCTGGATCCCACCAAGACGGGCCGCGACGCGGAGTCGCTCGAAGCCAGCCTCAAGCGAGACATTGTCGGGCAGGACGAGGCGGTCGAGCAGATCGTGGGCGTCTACCAGATGCACCTGACTGGCCTGAAGGCTCCGGGGCGGCCGATCGGGAGCTTCCTGTTCCTGGGACCGACGGGGTCGGGCAAGACCCGCATCGTGGAAGCGACGGCGGAAGCGTTGGCCGGCACCGCGCGCGCGGTCCTCAAGGTGGATTGCGCCGAGTTCCAGCACAGTCACGAGATCGCGAAACTGATCGGCTCGCCGCCGGGCTACCTGGGGCATCGCGAGACGCACCCGCTTCTGAGCCAGGACCTGCTCAACCAGTACCATACCGAGAAGGCGAAGGTCAGCTTCGTCCTGTTCGACGAGATCGAAAAGGCCAGCGACGCTCTGTGGAACCTGCTGCTGGGCATCCTGGACAAGGCCACGCTGACGCTGGGCGACAACCGCCGCGTGGATTTCTCGCGGGCCATGATCTTCCTGACCAGCAACCTCGGCGCGGGCGAGATGAGCAGCATCCTGAGCCCGAAACTGGGCTTCCAGGTGAGTCCGCAGGAGCAGAAGAGCTACACACCCGACGAGCGGCTCTCGGGCAAGATCTCCGCGGCCGCCATCGAGGCGGCGCGGCGGAAGTTCACGCCGGAGTTCATCAACCGGCTGGACAAGATCGTGGTCTTCAAGCCTCTGGGCGAGGCCGAGCTGCGGAAGATTCTCGACATCGAGCTGCGCCTGGTCCAGCAGCGGGTCTTCCAGGCCACCACAACCAACCCGTTCCTGTTCACTCTCACGGCCAGCGCCAAGAACTTCGTGCTGGCGGAAGGGACGGACATGAAGTACGGCGCGCGTCACCTCAAGCGCGCCATCGAGCGCCACCTGGTCGAGCCCATGTCCAACCTGGTGGCGACCGAACAGGTCCGCGGCGGGGACTGGATCCGCGTGGACTACGACGCGGCGGCGGGGCAGATGGTCTTCCTCAAGAAGGCCGGGGGCATACCGGCCGGCGCGCTGGCCGAGCTGGCGGAGGCGCCGGTTCCCTACCCCGCCGCGGCGCGTGCCTCAAGCGCGGCCGCGGAGCCGGGCCGCGCCACCCGCGCCGGCTCCTCGCGCAGGGGGTAGTACTTCGCTAATGGCACGGCGCCCAGGGCGGCGGAACGCCCACGTCTCGCAAACACCTCTAGCCCGCATTTCTCACCAACAACCTGCTGCGGCCCTCTCATCGCGCCTCGCCACGGTCGTGGTGAGAAAAGCGGGCTAGCGCTCCCGCGCGGCGGCGGCTTATAATACCCCCCGAGCACCTGCGAGCGCCTATGCCGAAGTATTCCTCTCTTGCCGATGTTGAGCTGGACATCGAAGCGCGGCCCAGGCCGCGGCTCGAGCGCCCAGAGCCCGAAACCCCGTTTCGCATCCTCGTGCTGGGCGATTTCAGCGGCCGCGCCAACCGGGGCGTTTGCGAGGCGACGCTGACCGGGCGGAAGCCCGTCCGGATCGACCCTGACAACTTCGAGCAAGTGCTTGAGAAGCTGCGGCCCGAGCTGCGCCTGCCCGTGACGGGCGCCGAATCGGCGCCGATTGCGCTGCGGTTCCGCGAGCTCGAGGACTTTCATCCCGACCGCATCTTCGAAGCGGCGGAGCTGTTCGGCGCGCTCCGCGAGACCCGCGAGAAGCTGGGCGATCGCGCGACCTTCGCCGCCGCGGCCGAAGCCCTGCGCCCGGCTGCCCCGGCGGCCCCAGCACCAGCGCCTCCGGCCGGCAAGGTGACGCTCGACGAGCTGCTGGGCCAACCCGCGGCGGCGCGCCCGCGACGCGCCCTGGATGATTGGGAGCGGCTGATCCGCGATCTGGTGGCGCCGCACCTGGTGCCCGGGGCCGACCCGCGGCAGGCCGAGCTCATCGCGCAGGTGGATTCGGCCATCACGGCCCAGATGCGCGCGCTGCTCCACCAGCCCGGCTTTCAGGAGCTCGAGGCCGCCTGGCGCGCGCTCTTCTTCCTGCTGCGGCGCCTGGAGACCGGCGTGGGGTTGAAGCTCTTCCTGCTGGACATCTCCAAGGCGGAGCTGGGGGCGATGCTCGAGGCGGCGCGCGAAGACCTGCGCGCCTCGGACCTGTACAAGCTCCTCGTCGAGCAGACCGTGGGCACGCCCGGCGCCGAGCCCTGGGGGCTGCTCGCCGGCGACTACTACTTCGACCAGAGCGAGCCGGACCTGAAGCTGCTGGCGCGGCTGGGCGCCATCGCGCGCGAGGCCGAAGCGCCCTTCCTGGCCGGCGCCAGCCCGCGGCTGCTCCAGCGGCTCGCCGGTGAGTCGTGGACCATGATGCGCCGGCTGCCCCAAGCGCCCTGGATGGGGCTGGCGATGCCGCGGTTCCTCCTCCGGCTGCCCTACGGCAAGGAGACGGCGCCGACCGAGCGCTTCGCCTTCGAAGAGATGCCGCAGCACGAGCACGAGGCCTACCTCTGGGGGAACCCGGCGCTGGCCTGCCTGTGCCTGCTCGCGCAGGAGCTCGACGCCAGCCGGCGGCAGTGGCGGCCCGCCTCGGCGCGGGACCTGGACGGTCTGCCGCTGCACGTCTATCGGGAAGACGGCGAGGACAAGGTCAAGCCCTGCGCCGAAGTGCTCATGCGGGAGGCGCAGGCCGAGGCGCTGCTGGAGAACGGCATCATGCCGCTGGTCTCGCTCAAGGACCGCGACGTGGTGCGCCTGTTGCGCTTCCAGTCGATCGCCGAACCCCTGGCGCCGCTGGCCGGGCGTTGGACGTAGGCGGCGCTCGCGCGCGGGTGCGGGGACAAGGCCGGGAAGCGTCGCGCCAGATCGTCGGCTGTCCGTCTGCGGATGCCAAACGACGGCAAAGCCGACGCTGCACGCTGAATCGCGCGCCACAAAACGGAAGCCGCGCCGGCCTACGGACGGATTACGTAGTACCGTACCCCCTTCCGCCGGGATTGCGGTAGGCGGGGCGGTTGTGCTGTATTGGAGATGGGCAACCTGAGCGGGGCTCGAATGAGAAAGAGACGGATGCCAATACCGGAGCCGGTGATCTCCAGCGAGATCCTCGACCAGGCCAAGCTGTCCGTCCACCCCGACAAGCTGCCGCCGCTGATCAAGTGCACCGTGTGTGGTGCTGAGTGCGCCCCGAATTCCTCCGAGCAGCTATGCTGGGTCTGCCGCCGCTTGAAGATCAGCGCCTGGCACGAGAGCGAGCAGCAGATGCCCGCGCAGGAATGACCTCCGGCCCGCATTTCTCACCAACAACCTACTGCGGCGCGCGATAGAGCCGCGTCAGGGCGGTCACGACGCGCTCAAACGCCGGGCCGACACCACTGCCCATGCTCAACATCCCATCCATACGCGCGAGCGACAGTTGCGGGTTCCAGGCGCCGTGCGGCAAGCCGTGCCACGATTTCCCGTTCGCCGGCGCCGGGGTGCTGCTGGCGGATCGCCGCTTTGGCGAAGGCCAGCATCATATCCGTCATCTCAAATACAAGCGCCGCCTTCTCACCGGCCGGCTTCTCCCGGTGCAGACGGATGAACAGCTCCATCACCTTCGGGTCGGTGTCGCTCAGATCGCCGAAGCGTGCCACGGATCTATGGTACACGGTCGCCCTGCCGGGGGTTGTTGTAAACTGGAGCGTTGGAGGTGGGTCTTCTCCAGTAGCGGCTCCAGCGGAGATCTCCTGCCGGCGCTAGGGTCGGCGCTCCACAAGACTGTCGCGGTCCTTTTCAACCTCCTGTTTCCCGACGAGTGCCGGATTTGCGGGCAGAAGCTCGCGCAAATCTCGCGAATACCCGTCTGCCGGGCCTGCCTGCGCGCCCCCGAGCCGCTGGCGGCCGCGTGCTTCTGCGTTAGCTGCCGCACTCCCTTCCTGAATCGCGCCCCGCTGGACGAGCAGGGCCGCTGCGCGCTGTGCCGGCTGGGCGCGCGCGGCTTCGACGCGGCGTATTCCTACGGCGCTTACGAGGGCACGCTGAGGGAGCTGATCCACTTGTTCAAGTACTCGCGCATCCGGCCGTTGGCGGGGCCGCTGGGCGACCTTCTGGCGCAGGCGATTCCGCGCGAGGAGAGGTTCGATGCGGTGGTGCCGGTGCCGCTGCACTGGCGCCGGAGGCTGGCGCGCGGTTTCAACCAGTCCGCGCTGCTGGCGCAAGCCGCCGCCAGGCGCTATGGCCTGCGGGTGCTTCACGCTGTGCGCCGCCGGCGTGCTACCTCGGCCCAGGCGGGCCTGAGCAACGCCGAGCGCCGCGCCAACGTGGCGGGGGCTTTCCGAGTGCGGCGGCGGCGCGTGGTGGCGGGACGCCGCATCCTCCTGGTCGATGACGTGATGACGACCGGCGCGACGGCGAGCGCCTGCGCGGCGGCCCTGAAGCGCGCCGGCGCGGGCTACGTGGCGCTGCTGGCGCTGGCGCGAGTCGATCGCCGCACCAGCGTCGAGCCGTTCCGAGCCCCATCCGCGGCTGTGGGAGCTTCCTAATGGCGGGCGGGAACGGACTGCAAAAGCCGGTGCTGGTGCTCAACGCGAGCTACGAGCCCGTGAACATCTGCGCGGGGCGGCGCGCGCTGGTCCTGGTCTTGAAGGGTGTCGCCGCCCCGGAGGAGTTCTCTTCGATCCTGTTGCGCTCCGCCCGCCACACGCTGAAGCTGCCTTCGGTGATCCGGCTGCTCGAGTACCGGCGCATCCCGCACCAGGCTCGGGCGCTGTCGCGGAAGAACATCCTGATGCGCGACCGTTACACCTGCCAGTACTGCCTGCGTACGCTGCCCTCGGGTGAGCTGACCCTGGATCACGTCATCCCGCGCTCGCAGCAAGGCGAAACGGCCTGGGAGAACCTGGTGGCCTGCTGCCATTCCTGCAACAACCTCAAGGGGAGCCGGACGCCGGAGGAGGCGGGCATGAGGCTGGCGCGGCAGCCGCGGCCCTTCAGCCTGCATACCACTCGCCACCTGATGCGCCTGCTGGGGCGCGGCGACGAGAAGTGGCAGAAGTACCTGTTCTACTAAGTGCTGAGGGCTAACCGCACGGCAGCGCGGCTCCGCCGCAGAGGCGGCAGCGTGTTCCAGAGGCAGCCGCTCTGATGTCGAGGGAACTCAGCTGCGTGCGCCGCCGGCGGGCTGCGAGCTGCCCCCGCCTCCCCCCGGCGCCGCTCCGGCGGGCGGCCGGGCCGCCTTGGCCGGCTTGTCCTTGGCTTTCACCGGGCAGATGATGGTGTGGAAGCTGCGGCCTTCCAGGCGCGGCTGACCCTCGATCTGCCCATACTGCGCCAGGTCTTGCGCGAAGCGCATCAGCAGCTTCTGCCCCAGGTCCACGTGGGCGATCTCGCGCCCGCGGAACTGCACCACCGCCTTGACGCGGTTGCCTTCCTGCAAGAACCGGATGGCGTGGTTCTTCTTGAAGTCGTAATCGTGATCGTCGGTGTTGGGTCGAAACTTCAGTTCCTTGACCTGGATGACGTGCTGCTTCTTCTTGGCTTCCTGCTGCTTCTTCTTGTTCTCGTACTGCCACTGGCCGTAGTCCATCGCCTTGGCGACGGGCGGCTCGGCGGTGGGAGCTATGAGGATCAGGTCGAGCCCCATCTCCTGCGCCTTGCGGATGGCGGCCTGCGTGGGCATGATCTCGACGCCATCGGGGAACACCGCGCGGACCTCGCGCACGCGGATGGCCTCGTTGACGTTCTCACGGATTCTGGGTCGACGGGGTGGAAAGTGTCTAGGAGGAAACATGCAGTCTTTGGAAGAAGGTCGGCGTGCTCATCAGGATGGGCTTACCCTATCAGACCACACTTGGATTGGAAACTCCAAGGAGCAGGCGGGCAGCCAGCGGCACGACTCCGCGGTCTGGCGAGCGGCGGACTGTAGCTCAGGTTTCTGGAACATCCCGTAGGTGCTGTCACAAGATAGCGCAACCGGCCCCTGGCAGGCAAGCCCACGTTCCAGCGTCCGCAATCCGTCCGCAAGAACGGGCGGCAGGCCAGAACTCAGACGACGGGGGCGGTGTCGTAGGATGCGGCATCCGCCGCGAGCCCGCATGACCGGGCGAGGTGGAGCGGGCTTCCAGCCTCGAACGGCGGCGTCCTTGCCGCCGGGAAGCGCCCATGCCGGCACGAAGGCCGGCGCAGGTTAACCGTTAACGTACCCGTGATGCGTACTGCTACGGTTAAGGAACTTTAATTGCGCCTAAATGCGCTCCACTTACTATAATTCCAGCAACGGTTTGGTTGAATGTCTGATGCTTCGGTCACGCCCGCGGCCAGAGTACGCGAGCCGCCGCCGCACAACCCTGCCACGGTTGTTCGGCACATTGCGCAGGAAATCAAGCAGCCGCTGATCACCGTCGAGTCGATTGCGCACTACCTGGACCTGGTTCTGCCCCGCACCGAGGCCAAGGCACGCCGGCAGCTCGGCAAGCTCCGGGAGGAGGTGCGCCACATTCAGTGGATCCTCGCCGACGCTATCCACTTTCTGCAGGCGGCCCCGCCGCAGTTGCACCCGATGGATTTGACCGAGACGGTGGCGGAAAACTTCTCGGAATGGTGCCCGGAAGGGCGGGCGGGTTGCACGCTGCTGCTCGAGCCCGGGCTCCCCCTGGTGCAGCTCGACCTGGAAATGATCCAGCACCTGTTGCGCAACATCATGAGTTTCTTCTGCCGCATTTCCGCACCCGGCCGCTCGATTGCGATCCAAACGCGCGTGGCCGGCAGCGAGGTGTTGCTGGAGATCACTTCGGGCGCGCTGGTTTTCGCGCCGGAGGACGTCGAGCCGCTGCTGGAGCCGTTTAGCTCGCGCTTTCCGACCGGCTCCGGGCTGGCGCTGGCCAGCGCGCGGCGCATCGCCGAAGCGCACGGCGCGCGCTTCGAGGTGGCCTCCGAGCCGCCGCACAGCCTAACCGTGGTCGTGGCTTTCCCGGCGGCCTAGCCTGCATTCCTCGCCAACAACCTGCCGCGGCGCGCGACTAGAGGGCCGCAGAGCATCCAGCCGGCCTTACGGCTGTGGCTCCCCACGCCGGCGATCACGTTCCTCGAGTTCCTCCACCCGCCGCAGCAGCTCGGCGAATTCCTGGCGCAGCTCGGGCAGGCGGGCGAGGTTGGCGAGCTGCTCGAGGTGCTCCTTGATAGGCCGCGCCGGGGTGCCCCAGACCGTCTGGCCGGCGCGAATGATTTTCGAGCTGGGCACGCCGCACTGCGCGCCGAGGATGGCGCGGGTTTCGATGCGCACCTTGTCGGCAATGCCGACCTGGCCGCTGATGACAACGTAATCCTCAACCACGACCCCGCCGGAGATGCCGGTCTGGGCGGCGATGACCACGTGGCGGCCGATGCGGCAGTTGTGGGCCACGTGGACCATGTTGTCGAGCTTGGTGCCCTCGCCGATCCAGGTGACCCCGAGGGCGGCGCGATCGACGCAGGAGTTGGCGCCGATCTCCACGTCGCGGTCGATCACCACCCGGCCGATCTGCGGGAATTTCTCGTAATGATCGCCGGCGAGCACGAAGCCGAACCCGTCGGCGCCGATGACGCAGCCGGAGTGCAGGATGGCGTTGGGGCCGATATCGCAGTCGTCGTAGATGGTGACGTTGGCGTGGAGCAAGGAATTCTCGCCGAGCGAAACACGGCGGCCGATGGAGCAGCCGACGCCGATGCGGCAGCGGGCGCCGATGCGGGTGGCTTCGCCGATGGTGGCGTAAGGTCCGACCGAGACTTCGGGGCCGATCTCGGCGGTGGGGGCGACGATGGCGGTGGGGTCGATGCCGGGCGGAACGGCGGCCGGCGGGTGGAGCCTGGAAATAGCGCGGGCGAAAGCGGTGCGCGGCTCGGGGGCGCGGATGAGGGTGCGGAAACCCGGGTTGGGGAAATCAGGAGCGACGATCAGGCAGCCGGCGGCCGAGGCCTGCGCCTGCTGCTCCGCTTTGCGGCCGGCGGTGAAAGCCAGGTCGCCGGCGCCGGCCGTGTCGAGCGGCGCCGCCCGCACAAGTTCCTTCTCGCCGTCTCCTTCGAAGGTGGCGCCGAGCCACTCGGCCAGCTCTCGGACGCGCATAGGTCTTATCATACAAGTTTATGGCCATCGACCCCTCGGCCGTAATTGCGGCTACGGCGCGGATCGACGCCGGGGCCAGTATTGGCCCGCAGACCGTCGTCGGCGAGTACTGCGTCGTCGAGCGCGACGTTCGGATCGGCGCCTTCTGCCGGCTGGAGCCCTACGTCTACGTGAAGCGCTGGAGCACGCTGGGCGACCGTAACCAGATCTCGGCCGGAACGGTCCTCGGCACCGACCCCTTGGACAAGGCTTTCACGGGCGAGCGGAGCTACCTCAGAATAGGCCACGGCAACCGGATCCGCGAGCACTACACGATTTCCCGCGGCACGCAGCCGGAGTCGGCCACGGAGATCGGCGACGACAACTACATCATGACCTCGGGCCACATCGCGCACAATTGCCGGCTCGGCAACGGCATCGTGCTGGCCAGTTGCGCGCTCATCTCGGGGCACGTCGAGATCGAAGACCAGGCGTTCGTCTCCGGGGGCGTGGCCGTCCACCAATACTCGAAGATCGGCCGCCTGGCGATGATTGGCGGCATGTCCCGCGTCAACCTGGACGTGCCGCCCTACTTCCTGTACTGGGGCTACAAGATGGCGCCGACGGGGTTGAACCTGGTGGGCCTCCAGCGAGCGGGCTTCTCGCCGCTCGACATCTCCGCGCTCAAGCGAGCCTATCGGCTCCTGTACCGGTCGGGATTGAAGCTCCAGGACGCGCTGGCGCGCATCGAGGCCGAAGTGCCCGGGGAACACGCGCGCCATTTGGTCGAATTCATCCGCCGCAGCCAGCGCGGCATCTGCCGCGGGGGCGCAGGGGCCGATCAGGATCGGCTCCTGCCACCTGAGGATTTGGTCTAGCCTCGGGGTCAACTTCCGATGTAGCGCGCCACGACAGCAGCCGCGCCGGCTTGCGGACGGATTACGGCCCGACGGGCGTCCGCAGCTCGTCCGGCAGGCTTGCGGTATGATGGTTACATCATGATGTCACGCAGCCAGATCACGTTGGAGGCGGAGGTCCAGCGCCGGGCGCGCCGGCGGGCCAGCGATCTGGGTGTGTCCCTCGCTGAGTATATTCGCCGCCTTGTGGCGCGCGATCTCGGCAGCTCTCAAGCGACGGCCAACCCGGCCGCCATGTTCGATCTGGGCGCTTCCGGCGACTCCGACGTGGCCAGGAACAAGAATGCCATGGTCTCCGAAGCTTTTGCCTCAGGGCGCACCAAGCCGCGCCAAGCATAGCCCGTCCCTTATGAGTCTCTTCGTCGACACGTCCATGTGGTACGCCGCGGCCGACTCTTCGGATGTCAGCAACTCGCTGGCAAAGGGCATTCTTTCGGGCGGGGAGCCGCTGGTCACAACCGATCATGTCTTGATCGAAACGTGGACGCTGATCCGGCATCGACTCGGGCGCCGTGCCGCCGAGCGGTTCTGGCAAGGTTTGCGTGACGGCGTGGCGGTCATCGAGGCAGTCGGCGCCGCGGACTTAGAGACCGCATGGCAGATCGGGGTGGTCTATCGTGACCAGGATTTCTCGATTGTCGACCGAACAAGCTTCGCCGTCATGCGCCGTCTCGGCATCGAGCGAGCGGCCTCTCTCGATGACAACTTTGCCATCTTTCGCTTCGGCCCGAACCGCCGCCGGGCGTTTACCGTCGTGCGTTGATACGCGGGACTGTGCCGCGGCAAGAATGCGGGTTTGACCGACTGTGGCCGGATCGGCGTGTCCGGATGCCGCTGCCAGTTCTCCCGGTGGCTCAGCTTCCGATGTAGCGCGCGTAGAGACTGCGTGCCAGCGCCACGTCCTGCGTGCCCTTGATGATCGCCCGGCCGTCGGGGAAGATCGTCATCTCGTAGGGCGGCAGGAAGAACCGCAGCGCGAACTCGTTGGCCCGAACCTCCCCGAGCGGCGCCAGGCGCTCCCGCAGATCCGCGAGATCGAGCGGCCGCTCGCGCTCGTGTATCTGGACGGCGTTTCGGCCGCACAGGCTCACGGGGACCCGGCGCCGGCCTTCCAGGTGCACGAATTCGCGCCGGGCGCAGGCGGGGCAGGCGGGGTCGGGCGCCGGCTGGTCAATCTGCCGCAACTCTCCCGCCCAGAGGTCCGCCGTGGTGATGACCGGCCGCAATTCCCCGGCCTGCCCGGCCAGGATTCTGACGGCCGCCGCCACCTGGAGCGAGGCGACAAGCGAGGTGATCGCGTTCACGATGCCCGCAGTCTCGCAGGTAGGCTGCGCCCCCGCCGGCGCGCTGGGGTAGACGCACTTCAGGCAGGCGGTGCGCCCGGGGAGGATGGTCATCGTGAGCCCATAGCTGCCGACGGCCGCTCCGTAGATCCACGGAACGCCGCCTCGGACGGCGTAGTCGTTGATGAGGTAGCGCGTCTCGAAGTTGTCCGTGCCGTCCAGGATGACGCCGGCGCCGGCCAGCAGCTCGTCGATATTGGCCGGCGTCAGGTCCGCGATGCGCGGGGCCACCTCGATGGTCGGGTTGATCGCGGCGATGCGCCGGGCGGCCGCGATGGCCTTGGGCAGTCCCTCGGCGGCGTCCGATTCCTCGTACAGCCACTGCCGCTGAAGGTTGCTGGTCTCGACGTAGTCGCGGTCGATGAGCACCAGCCTGCCCACCCCGGCCCGCGCCAGTGCACCCGCCTGGAAGCTGCCCAGCGCCCCGCAGCCGACGATGACCGCCCGTGAAGCCAGCAGCCGCTCCTGGCCAGCCACGCCGATTCCGGGAAAAACGATCTGGCGTGAATAGCGCTCTCGCTGCTGGGGCGTCATCACGAATCATCCTCGCACAGCCGGCGACCACGGGGCCGGGCGAAGGCGCAATGTTAATATTCTCTTAGGTGATTCGCCCCGGAGCAGCAACAGTTGTCCTGTGGCTGTCGATTCTCGGCGTTGCCGCCGGCCCCGCCGCGGCGGCGCCCGAGGAACATGAGGGCAGACCAATCCGGGCCATCGAATTCGATCCGGAGTCTCAGCCCTACTCGCGTGAATACCTGGAGGAGATCCTCCCCCTGAAGGCTGGCCAGCCGCTGCGTCTGAGGGATGTTCGCGCCGCCATCGAGCGGCTTTACGGGACCGGCCGCTATGCCGACGTTCAGGTAGACGCCCGCCCGAGCGACGGCGGCGTGATCCTGCGGTTGATCACCCGCGGCAGCTACTTCATCGGCCGAGTCCGCGTGCGCGGCGTTCGCGAGCCCCCCAGCGAAGGCGTGCTCATCAACGCCACGCGCCTCGAGCTGGGCGCGCTCTATACGGCCGAGGAGGCGCGGCAGGCCACCGAGAGCCTGACCGATCTGCTGCGCCGCAACGGCTTCTTCCAGTGCCACATCGAGCCGCAATTCGAGTACGACCCCGAAACGCAGCAGGTCTACATCCAGTTCGTGATCGCTCCGGGCACCCGGGCGCGGTACACGACGCCGAACGTCATCGGCAGCCCCGGGCGCCCGGCCAGCGATGTCACCGCCAGCACGCACTGGAAAGGATGGCTGGGCTGGAAGCCGGTCACCGCGGGACGCACGGATAATGGCGTGCGGCGGGTCCGGAGCTACTACCAGAAGCGCAACCTTCTGGAGGCGCGGGTGGCGCTCGACGGGATGGAATACGACGGCCTCACGGGCCGGGCGCAGCCGACGCTCAACATCCAGGGCGGACCGAAGATCCGCATCGAGACCGTCGGCGCGAAGGTCTCGCGCGACAAGCTGAAGCAGCTCGTGCCGGTGTTCGAGGAACAGTCGGTTGACCGCGACCTGCTGGTGGAGGGCGCCAACAACCTGCGCGGGTATCTGGAGGGCGAGGGCTACTTCCATGCCGCGGTCGATTTCTCCTCCCGCTCCACGGGCGCCGGCGAGGAGACCATCCAGTACCAGATCAGCCGCGGCGACCGGCACAAGGTCGCGCTGGTCTCGATCCAGGGCAACCGCTACTTCGACGCCGCCACGATCCGCGAGCGAATGTACGTCCGGCCGGTCTCGTTTCTCCAGTTTCGCTGGGGCCGTTACAGCGAGGCCCTCCTGCGCCTGGACACCGAAGCGATCGCGGCGCTGTACCGCGCCAACGGATTCCGCGACGTGGAGGTGACCTCGCGCGTCGAGCCCGGCTACGGCGGCAAGAATACGAACCTGGCCGTGTACATCAACATCCGCGAGGGGCCGCAGTGGAAGGTGGCGAATCTGGAGATCGAGGGGCCGTCGCCGGAGAACCGGGCCGCCCTGGAGAGCCTGCTCCAGTCGCTTCCCGACCAGGCGTTCAGCGAGGCCAACGTCGCCATCGACCGCGATAACATCCTGAACCATTACTACAATCGCGGCTACTCCACCGCGAACTTCTCCTGGAGTTTCACGCCGGCCGGGCCCACGCGCGTGAACCTGAAGTACGTCATCCAGGAAGGGCAGCAGCGCTTCCTGCGGCGCTTCCTGCTCACCGGCCTCGAAACGACCGATCCGAAGCTGGTGGAGGACCGCCTGGAGATGCGCCCGGGCGAGCCGCTCTCGCGAGCCCGGCTGATGGAGATGCAGCGCCGGCTTTACGATCTGGGGATCTTCGCCCGGGTGGATGTGGCGTTTCAGAACCCGCAGGGCGAGGAGCGGGACAAGTACCTGGTCCTGGATCTGGAGGAGGCGCGGAAGTACACCATTACGACCGGGTTCGGCGCCGAGTTCGCCAAGATCGGCGGCTGCGCCGCGTGCCTGGACGCGCCCGCGGGCAAGGCGGGCTTCAGCCCGCGCGCCTCGTTCGGAGTCACGCGGCGCAACTTCTGGGGCGTGGGCCACATCATCTCCTTTCAAAGCCGGGTCTCGACCCTGGAGCAGCGCGGTGTGCTCAGCTACCAGGCGCCGCAGTTCCGCGGCGACCCGAACGTGAACCTGCTGTTCAGCGCCCTCTACGACGACTCGCGGGACGTGCGGACGTTCTCGGCGCGGCGGCGGGAGGTCTCCGTGCAGGCCGGTGAGCGGCTGTCGCGGGCCAGCACCATGCTCTATCGCTTCTCCTTCCGGCGCGTCAGCGTGGACCGCGCCACGCTCAAGATCAGCCCGGAGCTGATTCCGCTGCTCTCGCAGCCCGCCCGCATCGGCATAGCGGCCGTCAACTTCATCCAGGACCGCCGCGACTACCCCACCGACGCGCACCGCGGCGTCTACAACACCATGGAGCTGGGCTGGGCGTCGAGGTTCTTCGGATCGCAGGCGGACTTCACGGCCTTTCTCGGCCGCAACTCCAGCTATCATCCGCTGGGCGCCGGCAAGCGCTTCGTGCTGGCGCGCTCGCTGACGTTCGGCTGGCACCATCCGCTGCGGGCCAGCACCGAGATCCCCCTGCCGGAGCGGCTCTTCGGCGGCGGCGCGACCTCGCAACGCGGCTTTCCAGAGAACCAGGCCGGGCCTCGCGATTTGGAGACCGGGTTCCCGGTGGGCGGCCAGGCGGTCCTCGTCAACCAGACCGAGCTGCGCTTCCCGCTTCAGGGCGACAACATGAGCGGGGTGCTTTTTGAAGACGCCGGCAACGTGTACTCCAAACTCCAGCACGTATCGCTTCGCGCCCATCAGCGCGGGCTGACCGACTTCGACTACATGGAGCACGCCGTGGGCTTCGGGCTGCGCTACCGCACCCCGGTGGGACCGATCCGCATCGACCTGGCTTACAGCATCAACCCGCCGAAGTTCTACGGCTTCAAAGGCACGCTGGACGAACTGCTGCACAGCCCGGCCTCTTGCAGTCAACTGGCTTCCCAGCCTCCGCAACCGGGGCAGGCGCGCTGCCTCATCCAGCAGATCGGCCACTTTCAGTTCCACTTTTCGCTGGGGCAGGCGTTCTGATGGGCACTCCACTGCGACCTCTCTTGCTGCTGGGCGTCGTGGCCGCGACCCTGCCGGCGGAGATCATCGACCGGATTGCCGTCACGGTGGATTCCAGCGTCATCACCACCAGCCAGGTGCTCGAGGAGGTCCGTGTGACGGCGTTCCTGAACGGCGCGAAGCCCGACTTCACGCCGGCGAGCCGGCGCCAGACGGCCGACCGGCTGATCGAGCAGCTCCTGGTCCGGCGCGAGATGGATCTCACGCGGTATCTGCAGCCGGAAGCCGGCGAGGTCCTGGAGACCTTCGAGGGGGTCCGGGCGCACTTCGCCTCGGAAGCCGCCTACCGCCAGGCGCTGGCCGAGTACCGTCTGGAGGAGGCCGACATCGCCGCCGCGCTGCTGCGCCAGTCGGCGCTCCTGCGGTTCATCGAATTGCGCTTCCGGCCCGAGATCCAGGTGCAGGAGAGCGACGTCATGCAGTACTACGAGAACGTGTACCTGCCCGAGATCCGCCAGAAGGGCGTCACGCCCGAGCCGGCTTTCGAGGAGGTGCGCGAACAGTGCGAGCGGGGGCTCACGGAGCAGTTGGTGGACCAGCGCGTGGACAAGTGGCTCAAGGAGGCCCGCGGCCGCGCCCGCATCGTCTATTCCGAGGAGGCGTTTCAGTGAGGCGGGCGCTCAGAATCGCGCTGTGGAGCCTGGGCCTGCTGGCCGGCCTGACTGTGGTGCTGGCTGTGGCCGCGCTCCTCCTCATCCAGACCTCCTGGTTTCGCGGGAAGGTCCACGCGCGGATCGTCGCAGAGCTTGAGGATGCCACCGGGGGCCGGGTCGAGCTCAAGGGGTTCCGCTTCGAATGGCCGGCGTTCCGGGCCGGCCTGGATGGGCTTGTCATTCACGGCACTGAAGGGCCCGGTGAGACGCCGCTGTTCCAGGCGGACTCCCTCACGGCCGGCCTGAAAATCGTCTCGCTTTTCCGCAAGCGGATCGACATCCAATCGCTCGTCGTCGAGCGGCCGCGAGTCAACGTGATCGTCTACGCCGACGGCCGCACCAACGTGCCCAAGCCGAAGGCGGCGCGCAGGGCCAAGAGCGCCATCGACACCGTGCTCGACCTGGCCGTCAAGCGCTTCCAGTTGGTGAATGGCACGCTGCGCTTCGCGACGCTCAGACTGCCGCTGGAGGTGCGCGGCGAGGACTTGCGGGCGCTGGTCCTCTACGAGCGGGCGCCGGCCCGCTACCGGGGCGAGCTGGCCTTCCGCAGCCTCGAGCTCAGGCCCGGCGGGATGGAGCCGTTGCAGATCGGCATGGAGGCCAAGTTCACGCTCGGCCGGGAGCGGCTGGAGATCAGCCGCCTTCACCTCGCGCTGAATGCCTCCAACGTCGACGCCAGCGGCGCCGTGGAGAGTTTCGCATCGCCGCGGCTGAGCCTGGACTATGCCGCGCGTCTCCACCTGGGGGAAGTGGCCCGGGGCCTGCGCCTGGGTCCGCTGGCCAAGCGCGGGACGATCACCTCGACGGGCAAGTTCTCGCTGTCCGGCGCCGCGGGCTACCGGCTGGCGGGCCGGTTGGAGGCGAGCGGCCTGGCCGTCGCGGAGCGAGGTGTGTCGATCGAAGACATCCGCGTTGAGTCCTCGCTCTCGGCCACGCCCGGGCGCATCGAATTGGGCGGCCTCGCGGTTTCGGCGCTGGGCGGAGGGTTCAGTGGAGCTGCCGAGATCCTTCAGGCGCGCGATTTCCGCGTCGAGGGGGCGGCGCGCGGATTCGCGCTCGACCAGATGACGCGGTTCGACGGCATGCACCGGATGGAGTGGAACGGCGAGGTCTCCGGTCCGGTGCGCCTGGCGGGAACCGTGCTCGGCGGGCAGCTTACGGCGCTGGTGGTGGAGGTGGAGGCGTCGATCGCGCCGCTGCCCGGCGCGAACCCGGTGAGCGGCGCGGTGGAGCTCAACTACGATCACGGCCGCGGCGCTATCACCTTCGGCCCCTCCCATCTCAGCACGCGCTTCAGCCGTGTCGAGTTCGGCGGCGTGCTCGGCCAGAAGCTGAACGTGTCGCTCGAGACCACCAACCTCGATGACGCCCTCCCGGCGATCGCCATGTTCAGCGCCAGTCCGCCGCCCGCCCTGCCGGTCACGCTCGACAACGGGACGGCGCGGTTCACCGGCGCGGTGACCGGGCCGCTCGGCGACCCCACCATCCAGGGCCATGCCCGCATGACGAACTTCGTCGCGGCCGGCCGCCGCTTCGACCGGGCGGAGGCTGACGTTGTGGTCTCGCGCTCGGGCGCGGTGGCCGAGAACGCGACACTGGCCCGGCTCGGAGTGAGCGCCGCGGGAACCCTCCGCGTCGGCTTCCGCGACTGGGGTCCGGTGGACAGCGGACCCGTCAGCGGCAGCTTTTCCCTGCGTGCGCCCAGCTTGGCCGGCGTGGCCACGGCCGCGAACGCCGCCAGCCCGCCGGAGGTGACCAGCGGGCCGCTGACGGCGAGCGTCACGCTCGGCGGCACCCTCGGCGCGGTCGAGGCGAGCGCCCACGCGCGCGCCTCCCAGGTGGTCTTCTACGGGCAGCCCATGGACCGTGTGGAGGGCGACGCGCGCTACCGAGATGGACTGCTGGAGATTTCGGCGGCCGAGCTTCAGCAAGGATCGAGCCGCCTCCAGATTTCCGGCCGCTTGGAGCACCCGCCCGGCAACTGGGCCCAGGGACGGATCGCGTTCCAGGCCGCGAGCTCCGGCATTCGCCTCGCGGAGCTGAAGCTCGTGCGCGACCAGGTGCAGGGCGCCGAAGGACAGATCGAGGCGCAGATGGCGGGCGAGGTGACGCTGGCGCCGGGCGGCTTCCGCCCCGGTCCGATGCACGGTTTCTTGAGCGTGCGCGACTTGCGTGTGGGCGGGCAGCCGCTGGGCTCGCTCCGGCTCACCGCCGCCACCGGGGGCGCCGTGATCGACTGCAAGCTCGAAGGCGAGCTGGCGGGCGCCAAGGTCACCGGCGCCAGCCAGATGACCCTTGGGGGCGCCTATCCGCTGAGCGGCCGCGTCGAGTTCACGCGGCTCGAGCTCTCCTCGGTGCTAGCACGCTTGCAGGGGAACCAGCCGGCATCGCCGTCGCCTTTCAGCGCCATCGCCGCGGGCGCGCTGGAGTTCTCCGGCTCGGCGCTCGATTGGAAGAGCTGGAAGGGCACGCTGCAACTGCCCACGCTCGAGGTGCGGCCCGCGGGGGAGTACGCCGATCTGGCGAACAACTCCGGGCTGGTGCTGCGCAGTGCCGGAGCGGTCGTCATCGACCTGGACTGGCAGGGGGCGCGCCTGCGCCAGGCGCAGTTCACCGGCAAGCGGACGGACCTCCGCGCGAGCGGCCGGGTCGGCTTCGGCGCGCGAAGCCAGTGGGACCTCCGTCTCCAGGGCGGCGTCAATCTCGCGCTACTGCGCGAGTTTGATAGCCGGCTGTATCCCTCCGGCTCGGTGGCGCTGGACGTGTCGGTCCGCGGCACGCTCGATCGCCCCGACGTTTTCGGCCGAATCGACCTGCATAACGCCTCCCTCAACCTGGTGAACTTCCCCAATGGCCTGGACAACGCCAACGGCGTCATCTTCCTTTACCGCGACCGCGTGATCGTCGATGGGATCACGGCCGAGAGCGGCGGCGGCAAGATCAACATCGGGGGATTCCTCACCATCGACGGCACGCCCACCTTTCACCTGCAGGCCAAGGCGGCCGGGGTGCGCGTGCGCTATCCCGAGGGCCTCAGCTCGACGGCGGACGCGGCGCTTACGCTCACGGGGACGATCGACCACAGCGTCCTGGCCGGCGAGGTGACGGCCACGCGCGTCGGTCTCAACCTGCGGTCGGACCTGGGCTCGCTCCTGGCGCGCAGCACGCAGCCCGTGCAGGCGCCCGCGCACGGCAGCCGCTTCGAGCAGGGCCTGCGCCTGGATGTCCACATCGCCACCGCGCCGCAGGTGCGGCTGGAAACCAAGCTGGCCAAGGACATCCAGACCGACGCGAACCTGCGGTTGCGGGGCGACTACCTGCGGCCCGTGCTGCTGGGCCGGGTGACGGTCAACTCCGGCGCGGTCGTCTTCTTCGGCAACCCTTACACGATCAGCTCGGGCCAGATCCTGTTCGTCAACGCTGCCAAGATCGAGCCGACGC
>JBEKLJ010000018.1:0-25008 GCA_050010255.1 Bryobacteraceae bacterium | reverse complement strand
TTGACGGTCCAGCTCAGCGCGATGCGGTCCAGCGGCTTTCTCCCCCACAGCTCGGGCAGGCTCTTGCCAGCGAGCTTACCCGCGGCGTCGTGCAAGGCCAGATCGAGGCCCGCCTTGGCAATCGGCATGCCGGTCGAATAGGAAGGCGCGATGGCCTTGTCCATGGCGGCGTGCGCGGCGGCCAGATCCGTGGGGTTCCCGCCGATCAGCGCCGGCGCGAGGTAGTTGCGCAGCGTGCTCGCCGCCGACTCCAGCGTTTCGTAGCTCCAGGTTGGGAGCGGGACGCTCTGGCCCCATCCCACCGTGCCGTCTTCGCAGGTCAGCTTGACGAACACGGCGGGCCGCTCGGGCTTGGGAAGAAACTTGAAATAGCCGTTGACGGGGTAGCGAACCGGGAACACCTCGATGGTTCGAACGGGCGGAACGTCTTTGGCGGGAAGCGCGGCCGTCAGCGGAGCCGCCTCGGCAAGCGACTCCAGGAAGCGGCGACGCGTCACACCAGCTCCAGATTGGCGGCGTCGAAGCGGACCCGGCGACCGGTTTCCAGGGACATCGCCGCCATCGAGCCCGCCACGGCATGCGCGAAGCCAGCCTGCACGCCGGCCCGGGGCGTCTGCCGGCTGCGGATCGAGCGCAGGAAATTGGCCATATGGGATTCCAACGGCACTTTCTCGATCTGCCGCGGCTCGGCGATTCGGTTGGGGTCGAGGCTGCCGTCACCCGTGATTTGGAGGGCCGTCGCGTCCAGTGTGCCGCGGGTGCCGAACCAGAGGTGCCGGTTACCGGCCGCATTGGTCAGGCTCATGGCAAATGTGACGAGGGTCTCACTCTCCAGAGACGCGCGCGAGAGCGTTTCCTCCGCACCGGATGCGCTGCCACTGCGCGTCAAGCGCCCAGGCGCGCCGGCAGCGCCGTATTCGAGCGTCGCCTGAAAGACGTCGGTGGTCTGGCGCCCGTCCTTCCACAGGTAGACCCCGCCCAGCGCAACGGCGCTGTTCGGGTAGGGTGTGTTCAAGAACCACGCCGCCAGATCGATGTAGTGGCTCATCCACAGCCCCGGAATGCCGTTGGAGGTCTCGCGGAACAATTGCCACTGCCGGAATCTGCGCGCGTCGAACGGCCGGCGGATGCGGCCTCCGAGGCAGAACGCCTCCCAGTCCACGTCCTCGGGCTTGACCATGCTGTAGTCCCGGCGCCAGCGCGGCTCCTGGAAGTGGACTTCCATGGCCCCGCGCGTCACTTTGCCGATGGCGCCGGCGTGGAGCGCCGCGGCCACGCCGATCATCCCCGGTTCGCTTCGCATCTGCGTGCCTACTTGCACTACTTGCTTGGAGCGCTGGACGTCCAGATAGGTCTTTTTCGCGTCGCTGAATTCGATGGCGAAGGGCTTCTCGACGTAAGCGTCCTTACCGGCCGCCACGGCGTCGGCGAGGATCTTGGTGTGCGAGAAGTCGGGCGTGGCGATGAGCACGGCGTCAAGGTCCTTCATCGCCAGCAACTCTTCGTACCGGGTGGTCTGTCTGGGCGCGGCTCCAAAGGCTTCCTGGACGCGCGCGGCCATGGCCTCGCGGTTGGTGCGCCACACGTCGCAGACGGCCACGATCTCTGCGTTCTCGCCGGACCGGCGTACCTCGCTGAGGAGATCCTGCCCCCGCCCTCCGGCGCCTACCAGGGCGATGCGGATGCGGTCGCTCGGGGTCCCGGTCAAGACCCGTGCAGCGGAAGCGCTGGCAGCCGCCAGAAATGCTCGACGCGATGTTCCCATGGATTCTTACCCCCAGAAGCAAGAGGGTACTACACGAGCGCGGCCGGCGCGGGGATTGCGAATCCGTCGGTTCGGGAGGCCCCGCTCTTGAATTCTCCGGGGCTTCAGGGTAGCATCGGGTCGGAGCTCGCGATGAAGCCCATCCGCACATTCACCGTCGTCCCTTCGCTGCCGCCGGCCATTGAGGGCTTGCGGCAGATTGCCTACAACCTCCGCTGGGCCTGGAACCACGAGGCCATCGAGTTGTTCCGCCGCCTGGACGCCGGGCTGTGGGAGTCGAGCGGGCACAACCCGGTGCTGATGCTGGGCACGGTGGACCAGACCAGGCTGGAGGCCGCGGCTGAGGACGCTGCTTTTCGGGCTCACACCCAGCGGGTATTGCGCGAGCTGGAAGAGTACATTGCCTCCGAGTCGTCCTGGTTCCGCACGATCCATGGCGGCGCGGACGATCAGCCGCTGATCGCCTACTTTTCGGCCGAGTTCGGGCTGACCGAGTGCCTGTCGATCTTCGCCGGGGGGCTGGGCATTCTGGCGGGCGATCATCTGAAATCGGCCAGCGACATCGGGGTGCCGCTGGTGGGCGTTGGGCTGGCCTACCAGCAGGGCTACTTCCGGCAGTATCTGAGCCAGGCCGGCTGGCAGCAGGAGAGCTACGAAGACAACGACTTCCACAACCTGCCGCTGACGCCGGCCTCCCGGGAGGACGGCCAGCCGGTGATCGTCGAGGTGGATCTGGCGGGCCGGCCGGTGCGGGCGCAGGTCTGGCGGGCGCAGGCGGGGCGGGTGGCGCTGTACCTGCTGGACACGAACTTCGGCGGGAACGAGCGCGCCGAGGACCGCGACATTACCGACCAGCTCTACGGCGGCGACCGCGATCTGCGCATCCGGCAGGAGATCCTGCTGGGCATCGGCGGCTATCGCGCGCTGGAGGCGCTGGGTCTGGAGCCGACGGTGTACCACATGAACGAGGGGCACTCGGCGTTCCTGGCGTTGGAGCGGGTGCGGCGGCTGATGGAGACGCGGGGGCTGTCCTTCGTCGAGGCGCGCGAGCTGGCTTCCTCCAGCCTGGTCTTCACCACGCATACGCCGGTCGAGGCGGGGCACGATTACTTCCCCGCCGAGATGATGGACCGCTACTTCGGCGACTACGCCCGCCGGCTGGGCCTGGCGCGCGAGCAGTTCCTGGCGCTGGGCCGGCGCGGGCCGCAGGACCAGGGCGAATTCTGCATGACGGTGCTGGCGCTGCGGCTGGCCTCCTATCGCAACGCGGTGAGCAAGCTGCACGGCGAGGTGAGCCGGCGCATGTGGCAGGTGTTGTGGCCGGCTGTGCCGGTGAGCGAGGTCCCCATCCGGCACGTGACCAACGGGGTACACTTCCGCTCCTGGATCTCGCTGGAGATGAACCAGCTCTACGACCGCTACCTGGGGCCGCGGTGGCGGGACGAGCCGGCCAATAGCGACGTGTGGAGCCGGATCCAGGGCATCCCGGCCGAGGAGCTGTGGCGGACGCACGAGCGGCGGCGGATGCGGATGGTGGCGTGGGCGCGGGTGCGGGTGCGGGAACAGCGCATCCGGCGCAGCGCGCCCCAAGCGGAGATCGAGGCGGCCGACGAGGTGCTGGACCCGGACGCGCTGACCATCGGGTTCGCGCGCCGGTTCGCCACTTACAAGCGCGCCACGCTGATCCTGCGCGACCTGGACCGCCTGAAGCGCCTGCTCACGGACCCGGCGCGCCCGGTCCAGCTCATCTTCGCCGGCAAGGCCCACCCGCGCGACACCGAGGGCAAGCAGTTGATCCAGCAGATCGCCAGCCTGGCGCGGAGCAAGGAGCTAGGGCGGCGGCTGGTGTTCCTGGAGGGCTACGACCTGGCCGTGGCGCGGTACCTGGTGCAGGGCGTGGACGTGTGGCTGAACAACCCGCTGCGGCCGCAGGAGGCCAGCGGCACCAGCGGGATGAAGGCGGCGGCGAACGGCGTGCTCAACCTGAGCACGCTGGACGGTTGGTGGGACGAGGTGTGGCGCGAGCCGGGGCGCCCGGAGGGCATCGGCTGGGCCATCGGCCGCGGGGAGACTTACGAGGACCGCAACTACCAGGACCAGGTGGAGGCCGATGCGCTCTACGAGCTGCTGGAGTGCGACGTGATCCCGACCTACTACGACCGCGGCGCGGACCGCGTGCCGCGCAAATGGGTGGGCAGGATGAAGACCTCCATCGGGACGCTGTGCCATTTCGTCAACACGCACCGCATGGTGAGCCAGTACACGCAAGAGTATTACCTGAAGGCGCACGCGCGCTACCGGGCGCTCGAAGCGGACCATGCCGCGCGGGCCCGTGCGCTGGCGGGGTGGATGGCGCGAGTGGAGAGCGGATGGGGGCAGGTCCGCATCGTGGAGGTTCTGGATGGTCCGGCCGGGGATCTGCCGGTGGGCACGCGCATCCGGGCGCGGGCGCGAGTGCGGCTAGGGCCGCTCAGCCCCGACGACGTGGCGGTGGAACTCTACTTCGGGCAGCTTGACGCCACGGGGGAGATCGTCGGGGGCGAGGCCATCGCGATGCAGGCGGCGGGACAGGATGACCAGGGCAACCACCTCTTCGAGACGGTGACGGCCGGCTGCCGCAGCAGCGGGCGGCACGGGTACACGGTGCGGGTGCTGCCGCGGCACCCCGACCTGGCCACGGCGTTCCTGCCGGGGCTGATTGCGTGGCCGGGGTAAGTGGAGGGGGCGGGGGCGGCTGACCCCACCAGGGCCGACCAGGGGGTCGGCCTCGGACTAGGGCGTCCGCGCTACTGCGGGATGTGGCCGTCCCGCGCGGGCAAGACTGCCCGCCCCACGCAACCTATCCGTTCAACCACTCCACTCCCTTACGGTCGCGGCTCGGCTCCGGGTGTTCGTTGGGCGAGCGGCAGAGTCATGGAGCCGATCTGGTTTGCCGCCACACAAAAAAAGGCCGCCCGGCATCGCGCCGGGCGGCTTCCGCAAGCTGATAGCTGGAAGCTGGTAGCTGATAGCTGAAAGCTGACGGCTGACCGCTATCGGCTTCGCCTTAGTAATCCATGTCCGGTCCGCCGTGGCCGCCACCCATGGGCGGGGCCTGCTTCTTTTCCGGGATCTCGGCCACCAGGGCTTCGGTGGTCAGCATGAGCGCGGCGATGGAGGCGGCGTTCTGGAGCGCGGTGCGGGTGACCTTGGTGGGGTCGATGACACCGGCGATGACCAGATCCTCGTATTCGCCGGTCTGGGCGTTGAATCCGAAGTTGGGGTTTTCGTTGATGCGTACCTTCTCGGCGACGATGGCGCCCTCGAAGCCCGCGTTGGCGGCGATCTGCCGCAGCGGGTCCTCGACGGCGCGCTTGACGATGTCGACGCCGATCTTCTCGTCACCCTCGGCCTTCAGGCCCGCCAGGGCCTTGGCGGCGCGGAGCAGCGCGACGCCGCCGCCGGGAACGATGCCTTCCTCGACGGCCGCGCGGGTGGCATGCAGGGCGTCCTCGACCCGGGCCTTCTTCTCCTTCATCTCGGTCTCGGTGGCCGCGCCGACCTTGATGATGGCGACGCCGCCGGCGAGCTTGGCCAAGCGCTCTTGCAGCTTCTCGCGATCGTAGTCCGAGGTGGTCTCGTCGATCTGGGCGCGGAGCTGCTTGATGCGGCCTTGGATCGCGGCCGGCTTGCCGGCGCCATCCACGATGGTGGTGTTGTCCTTATCCACGGTGACGCGCTTGGCGTGGCCCAGGTCCTCCAGGCGCACACCCTCGAGCTTGATGCCGGTTTCCTCCATGACGGCCTTGCCGCCGGTGAGGATGGCGATGTCGTCGAGCATGGCCTTGCGGCGATCGCCAAAGCCGGGGGCCTTGACGGCGCAGCAGGCGAGCGTGCCGCGCAGCTTGTTGACCACCAGAGTGGCCAGAGCCTCGCCCTCGACTTCCTCGGCGATGACCACCAGCGGCTTGCCCGAACGCGCGATCTGCTCGAGCAGGGGCAGCAGGTCCTTCATGTTCGAGATCTTCTTCTCATGGATGAGGATGTAGGGGTCCTCGACGACGGCCTCCATGCGGTCCGGGTCGGTGATGAAGTAGGGCGAGAGGTAGCCCCGGTCGAACTGCATGCCCTCGACAGTTTCGAGCTCGGTGGTCATTGTCTTGGACTCTTCCACCGTGATGACGCCGTCCTTGCCGACCTTCTTCATGGCCTCGGCGATGGTGTTGCCGATGGTGACATCGCCGTTGGCGGAGATGGTGCCGACTTGGGCGATCTTCTCCTCGACGGTGACGGGCTTGGAGAGCTTCTTGACCTCCTCGACCACGACGTCGACGGCCTTCTCGATGCCGCGCTTGAGCGCCATGGGATTGGCGCCGGCGGCCACGGACTTGACGCCCTCGCGGAAAATGGACTGGGCCAGGATGGTGGCGGTGGTGGTGCCGTCGCCGGCGACGTCGGAGGTCTTGGATGCGACCTCGCGCACCATCTGCGCGCCCAAGTTCTCCAGCGGGTCCTTCAGCTCGATCTCCTTGGCGACGGTGACGCCGTCCTTGGTGATGGCCGGGCCGCCGAACTTCTTCTCGATCACCACGTTGCGGCCCTTGGGGCCGAGGGTGATCTTGACGGCCTCGGCGAGCTGGTTAACTCCGCGCAGGATCGCCTGCCGGGAGTTCTCGCCATATACAATTTGCTTCGCAGCCATGAGTATTCCTCCTGAACCTTAGGCTTTCGCCTTCTTGGGTGCGTCTTCGAGGACTCCCAGAACCTCGTCCTCGCGCATGATGATGAATTTGTCGCCGCCGAACTGGGCTGGGAGCTCGCTACCCGAATACTTGCCGAACAGAATTCGGTCGCCAACCTTCACGTCGAGCGGAACCAAGTTACCGTTCTCCAGGCGCTTGCCTTGGCCGACGGCTACGACCTCGCCCTTCTGGGGCTTCTCTTTGGCTGAGTCTGGGATAATGATCCCGCCCTGGAGGGTCTCTTCCTCCTCGCTGCGCTTCACGACGATGCGGTCATAAAGCGGTCGAATGTTCATACCCGTTCCTCCAATGGTTGTAGGTTTTGAGTTTGAGAGCCGAATTGGACCGGGGTGGAGGCCGCGGCCCACCACCTATTATTAGCGCTCTGGCCCGACGAGTGTCAAGCATCGCCGCTAAACGCTTGAGCCTAGGGCTGTTACGATAAGCCACGCAGCGCTACACCCGGCCTCTGAAGGAACTTGCGCCCGCAGACCTGCGGTTGTTGTACGCTGGCGGTTTGTGAAGATACTGATCTCCGCCGGCGAAGCCTCGGGGGACCTGTATGCGGCTGGGCTGGCCGAGGCTCTCGGGCGGAGGCTCCCCGGGTGCGAGTTCTTTGGCTGTGCCGGACCGCGGATGCGGGCCGCAGGCGTGCGGGCAGTGGTGGACGCGGCCGACCTGGCGGTGGTGGGGCTGGTGGAAGTTGTCCGGCATATTCCGCGGATCTACGGCGAGTTCCGGAAGATCGCCAGGGCCGCCGAGCGCGAACGCCCGGATGTGGCGATCCTCACCGACAGCCCGGATTTCCACCTGCCTCTGGCGCGGCGGCTCAAGCGCCTGGGTGTGCCGGTGATCTACTTCGTCGCGCCGCAGGTCTGGGCCTGGCGCAAGGGCCGGCTGGCGGCGATGCGCAGGAGGATCGACCGCCTGCTGTGCATCTTCCCGTTCGAGGAGGAGTACTTCCACGCGCGCGGAATCGAGGCGACCTACGTGGGGCACCCGCTCTCGACGCTCCTCCGGCCGAGGTTCTCGCGGGGGGAGTTCCTGGCGCGGCACGGGCTGGCGGCGGAGCGGCCGCTGGTTGCGCTGCTGCCGGGGAGCCGGCGCGGGGAGGCCGCGCGGCACCTGCCGGCCCTGATCGACGCCGCTCGGCGCATTGTGCAGGAGCAGCCGGCGACGTTCGTGCTGGCGCTGCCCGGGGGCGGGTTCGCGGCGCTCGAGGATTTCCGGGAACGAATTGCCGCGGCGTCCATCCAAGTAGTTGAGGGCGAAACCTGGGACGTGCTGGCCCACGCCGAGGTGGCGCTGGCGGCCAGCGGGACCGTGACCGTCGAGGCGGCCCTGCTGGGCACTCCCATGGTGACCTTCTACCGAGTCACTCCACTGAGCTGGCTGGTGGGAAAGCCGCTGGTGGACGTGCCGTTCTACTCGATGGTGAACCTGGTGGCCGGCCGGGCGGTTGTTCCCGAGTTGATGCAGAATGAGGTGAGGGGAGAGCGGCTGGCAGCCGAAGCGCTGCGGCTGCTGAGAGATCCCGCCGCGCGCGGCCAGATGCGGAGAGAGCTTCAGACGGTGGCTGCCCGGTTGTCCGGAATCGAGAGCCCGCTGGAGCGGGCGGCTGGCCTGGTGGCGGAGTTTGTGGCAACCCGGCTGCGTTCCCCGCATGTCAGTGAGGAGATGGCTAATGGCTCGTAATACCTGGAAGGCGCTCGCCCTGTTGAGCGCGGCCGTGGCGGCGCCGGCGCAGCAGCGGCCGCCGCGCATCGACGTTCAGCACTACTTGATCGAGGCGGACATCAACCCACGGGCGCAGACGCTCAGCGCGCGGGTGCGGGTCCAGTTCGTGCCGCAGGAGGAGACCAGCGCGGTGGCCTTCGAGCTGAACAACGCGCTGACGGTTTCCAAGGTGGAGGACGAGGCGGGACGGCAGGTGACCGCGACACGCTCGTCCCAGACCTCGACGGTGAACCTGAGCTTTGCCCAGCCGCTCAAGAAGGGCCAGCCGGCGGCGGCGGTGCTCAGCTATGACGGCCGGCTGACGGGCAGCGAAGAGTCGCCGGTCTTCGGCATCAAGTTCGCCGCGCTCCACCCGGAGTACGGCTACCTGCTCTACCCGGCGCGCTGGTTCCCGGTGGCGGGCTACACGACGGACCGGTTCACGGCCGAGCTGCGGGTGAGGGTGCCGGCCGGCTACAGAGTGATCGCGCCGGGCACGGGGCGAGAGGAGCCGCTCGGAGCGGACCAGGTTCAGTACACCTTCCGGTTCGACCGGCCGTCGTTTCCCGGCAGCCTGGCCGTGGTGCAGGGCGACCCGATGCACATCAGCGCCGAGGGCGTCACCACGGACCTGTATTTCCGGGGCAACGAGAAGCCCTTGGCCGGCGCCTACGGGCAGGAAACCGCCAAGATCTTCAACTACCTGACGAGCCTCTACGGGCCGCTGATTGAGCCCAAGCTGACCATCGTCGAGACCGAGGACGGAGCGGTGAACGGCTACTCGGCGCCGGGGCTGATCTTCCTCTCGCCGCAGGGCATCGGCAAGGACGTGGGTGTGCACCTGCTGACGAACCAGCTCGCGCGGCAGTGGTGGACCGGCCTGCTGTCCCCGGCGACGCGCGGCCACATGTGGCTCAGTAACGGGATGGTGCGGTACGCCGAGCTGCTGTACCTGGAACACGCCAACGGCCCCTCGGCGATCGAGGGCGAGACGCACGACCTGTACGTCGACGCGCTGACCACGAGCGACGTGCCGATCTCGCAGACACCGCGCCTGGATGACTATTCCCCGGAGTACTGGGCGCTGACGGCGAGCAAGGGCGCGGCGGTCTACAACATGCTGCGCTACGTGATCGGCGATGCCAACTTCGAGCGGCTGATGAGGGAGTTTCCGGCCAAGCACGCCTGGGCGGCGGTGCGCACGGAGGATCTCCAGGAGGCGGCCGAGGCGGTCTCCGGCCAGAAGCTGGGGTGGTTCTTTCTGCAATGGATCGATGCCAGCGGCGCGCCGGAGTTCAAGATCGAGTACACCATCTACCGCGTGACGAAGACGCCCACCGGGCAGGGCGGGTTCCGGGCCATGGGCAGGGTGAGCCAGGACCTGGACACTTTCCGGATGCCGGTGGACTTGCGGATCGAGACCGAGGGTAATCCGGAGGCAAAGCGCGTCGAGGTAACCGGCACCTCGACCGAGTTTTCGGTGGATGCGTTCGGCAAGCCCAAGACGCTGACCCTGGACCCGAACAACAAGGTGCTGCGGTTCAGCGACCCGGTCCGCGTGGCGGTCTCGATCCGGCGCGGCGAGCAGTTCGCCGAGATGAGCGAGTTCAACGAGGCGCTGAAGGAGTACCAGAGAGCGCTGGAAGTGAACCGGAACAGCTCGCTGGCGCACTATCGCATCGCCGAGGTCTTCTTCCTCCAGAACAACTACCAGGCGGCTGCGAACGAGTTCCGCGAGGCGCTCAACGGCAACCTGGACCCGAAGTGGACGGAAGTCTGGGCGCACCTCAACCTGGGGAAGATCTTCGACATCACCTCGCAGCGCGAGCGCGCGGTGAGCGAGTACACGCTGGCGGTGCGGACCAAGGACAACACGCAGGGGGCGCAGGAAGAAGCGGCCAGGTACCTGAAGACGCCGTACGAGCGGAAGAAGGCCGACGCTCAGTAGGGGCGGGTAGCCTACGCCGGCGGGCGGGCGGCCAGACGGTCAGCGCCCCTCGGCCTCCAGGAACCGCTCGGCCTCGATGGCGGCCATGCAGCCGGCCCCGGCGGCGGTGACGGCCTGGCGGTAGGCGCGGTCCTGGACGTCGCCGGCGTGGAAGACGCCGGGGACGCTGGTGCGGGCGCCGCCCTGAGAGACGATGTAGCCCTCGGCGTCGAGCTCGATCTGGCCGCGGAACGGGGCGGTGTTCGGCACGTGGCCGATGGCCAGGAAGAAGCCGTCGACGGGCTGCTGCCATTGGCGGCCGCTCTTCACGTCCCGCAGCGACACTCCCGTGACGAGTCCCTTCTCCGCGTCGTGGATGTCCTCGACCACGGTGTTCAGCAGCCAGCGGATCTTCGGGTTCGCGCGGGTGCGGTCGAGCATGATCTTCGAGGCGCGGAACCCCTCGCGGCGGTGGACGATGGTGACCTCCTCGCCGAAGCGGGCGAGGAAGCCGGCCTCTTCCATGGCCGAATCGCCGCCGCCGACCACCATGATCTTCTTGCCGCGGAAAAAGAAGCCGTCGCAGGTGGCGCAGGAGCTGACGCCGTGGCCGATGAGCCGGCGCTCGGAGGCTAGGCCCAGCCAGCGCGCCGAGGCGCCCGAGGCGATGATGAGCGTGCGGGCTTCCGTCCACTCGCCGTCCACGTTGAGGCGGAAGGGGCGCCGGGAAAGATCGGCCTCGATCACCGCGCCGGGCAGGTATTCGGCGCCGAAACGCTCGGCCTGCCGCTGCATATTGGCGACGAGCGCCGGGCCATCGACGCCTCCAGGGAAACCGGGGTAGTTCTCAATTAGCGTGGTGAGGGAGAGCTGGCCTCCGGGGTGGTTGCCCGCGACGACGAGCGGGTTCAGATTCGCCCGCGCGGCGTAAATGGCGGCGGTGTTGCCGGCGCAGCCGGCCCCGACGATGACGATGGTGCGCATGCTCTCTTCACCGCGGAGACGCAGAGGACGCAGAGAAAAGGCCTCTGTCTCCGATTCTTTATGCTAACGCGCTGAAGAGGCGATTGGCGATGAACGCGCCGGCGTAAGCCAGCGTGGTCATGTAGGCGAACTGGAGGGCAGGCCATTTCCAGCCGCCGGTCTCGCGCCGGACGACGGCGATCGTGGACATGCACTGCATCGAGAAGGCGAAGAAGACGAGCAGTGCGACGGCGCCGCCGGGCGTGAGATCGCGACGCAGCGCCCGCTGGAGTCCGAGAGACTTGGCGTCCGACTCCATACCGTGGAGGGCGCCGAGCGTGGCGATGATGACTTCGCGCGCGGCGAGCGAGGTAACCAACCCCACGCCGATTCTCCAGTTGAAGCCGAGCGGCTTGATGGCGGGCTCGACGGCGTGGCCCAGCATGCCCGCGAAGCTGTCCTGCACCTTGGGGCTGCGGCCGTCGTGAAGCGGCAGGTGGGCCAGCACCCAGAGCAGGACGGTGACGGCGAGGATGACCGTCCCGGCGCGGCGCAGGAAGATTTGCGAGCGGTCCAGCAGCCGCAGGCCGAGCGAGGCCAGCGTGGGCTTGCGGTAGGGCGGCATCTCGAGCACGAAAGGCGCGCGGTCGCTCTTGAGGAGGGAGGACTTCAGCACGCGCGCGGTGGCGAAGGCGGCCAGGAAGCCCAGCAGGTAGAGGCCGAACAGGGCGGCGGCGCGGGTGCCGAGCAGCGGGCCAGCCAGCGAGCGCTCGGGAACGAACGCCGCGATGATGAGCGTGTATATTGGCAGGCGCGCCGAGCAGGTCATCAGCGGGGCGATGAGGATGGTAGCCGTGCGATCGCGCCGGTTCTCGATGGTGCGGGTGGCCATCACGGCCGGCACCGCGCAAGCGTAGGCCGAGAGCAGGGGGATGAACGACTTGCCCTGCAAGCCCACCCGGGCCATGGTGCGGTCGGCGATCAGCGCGGCGCGGGCCAGGTAGCCCGAATCTTCCAGGATTCCGATGAACAGGAACAACAACAGGATCTGGGGAAGGAATACCAGCACCGCGCCGACGCCGCTCCAGACGCCCTCGACGAGCAGGGAACGGAGGAGCGAATCGGGGAGCAGGCCGGCGACTTGCCGTCCCGACGACGTCACGGCCCACTGGACGGCGTCCATCATGGGCCGCGCCCAGGAGAAGACCGCCTGGAACACGGCGAGGATGACAGCGCCGAAGACCAGGGGGCCGAGCGCGGGGTGCAGGAAGAGGCGGTCCAGGCGGCGCGTCCAGACGGGCGGGGCCGGCGGGAGATAGGAGGCGTGATGGCCGACCTGCGCCGCCCAGGCCCGGCACTTCGGCACGTCGTCCGGGGCGGGCAAGCCGGCCGGCGCCGGTGGGGCGCTATGGCTCGCCAGGAACTGCCAGACCGGCTCCAACCCCTCGCCCCGCGCGGCACTGGCGAGCACGACCGGAGCGCCGAGCTGCCGCGCCAACTCCGCGGGATTCACCTCGCCGCCGCGCGCCCGCAGCTCGTCGGCCATGTTGAGCACGATCAGGGTGGGCAGGCCGAGGGACAGTATGGGCGCGGCGAGCATGAGGTGGCGGCCGAGGCTGGTGGAATCGACGATGAGCACCACGGCGTCGGGCCGCGGGAAGCCGGGCATCTGCCCGGTGAGCACGTCGCGGGCGACCTCCTCGTCCTCCGAGCGAGCTTGCAGGCTGTAGATTCCGGGCAGGTCGACTAGCGTGACCTCGCTTCCGCCGGCCAGACGCGCGCGGCCGAGCCGCTGCTCGACGGTGACTCCGGGGTAGTTGGCGACTTTCTGCCGCAGGCCGGTCAGGCGATTGAAAAGAGTGGACTTGCCCGAGTTCGGCGGGCCGACGATGGCAACGACTGTGGCGCGAGGGCCGCTCGCGTCGGGGGGTGGCAGGGCGCGGGCCAGAGCGCAATCGTCGCAGCCGCTCATGGCACCGCGGCGGCCTTCAACTTCGACTCGGGGCGCAGCAGGAGGCGGGCGGCGATCTCACGGCGCAACGCGATTTCAGCCCCGTCCACTCGAAACACGCGGGGATCGCCGCCGGGAGCGCTGTGCGCGGCGACGACAGGGCTGCCCGGCACGAAACCAAGCTCCATGAGGCGGCGCGAGAGGTCTTCAGGCAGGTCCAGGCGATCCAAAACGCCCTGTTCGCCGCGGCGCAGCTCGACCAGGCTGGTGGCGCGGGAGCGGCGGGCGGGCCTCTTCTTGACACTCAGTTGCATTAAACATTCAGTATCAACCACGCCGCGCCTCCCTGTCAAGCGGGTCCGAAACACCGAGTAAGGAGACGACTGCGGGCTGCCCCCAGTGCTGTTCAGTTAGCACCGGAGCGGTCTTGTGGCGAGGGCGAGGTCGCGTGGGCGCCGCCACTCACCCGCGAAGCGCCGCCCAGCCGATCTTGATTATCACCACCAACACCCAGGGCAAGGCCACGCCGGCCACTGACTGGGCGAAGGACAGCTTGCGCGAGGCCACGCGCAGCCCTGTCGCCATCAGGAGGATGACCCAGATCGTGAAGACATCGATACTGCTCGCCAGCGCCATGAGCCACTTGGCCGTCGACGGGTCCAGGTAGTACCCGATGTTGAAGACGGTCGGGCGCTGCGGGTCGAAGTCCTCCGGCGCTTTGAGCAGCATGACTGCCAGGGACGCGAGGCTGTTGATAAGCCCGGGCAGGGACGCATAGGCGCAGATCGCAAACACCTGTTTGAACCGCAGTTTGGCGCTTAACAGGCCCTTGAAGACCAACAGCAGCACGCCCGCGCTGATAAGCAATATGGCGGGGACGGCGAGGACCGCACCGCCGTAAGCCCCGATGCTCGCGAACTTGACGCCGATGGCGACCGCCTGCTCGCGCTGCTCGGGCGGCATGTTCTGGGTTCGCTCGGAGGCTTCCATGCCCTGACGAACGATCCTATCCCAGCCGACATGCGAGCCCATGGCGATGGCGAAGGCCAGTGCGAGCACGGTCATCAGGACAACCGGCACGATCCAGCGCGGGCGCTCGACAAGGTCCTGGAACGTTCGCCGGGGCTCGATGAACACATTGGTGAGTCTTCCGAGCTCGCTCAGGGAAGACTTGGGGGCAGCAGCGGGGGCAGCTTGAATCTCAGGCATAGGTGAGAAGCATTATACGCCGAAACTCCCGCAGCGGGAGTGGAACAAATCAACGCGGTGTCTATCAAAGTCGCTCGGCCCGTCGGCTCCCTCAACAGGGGCGGCTTTGGTACAATTCAGCGCAATGCCGCGGGCTGCGCCCAAGCAATCCTACACGCGCGAGGAGGTCCGGCGGATGCTCGGCATCAGCGAGCGGCAACTGCGCGGATGGGAGCGCCAGCAGTTGGTGCCGCACCTGGAGGAGTTCGCCTTTTCCGACCTGATCGCGCTCCAGTCGCTCAAGAAGCTGCGCGCCAGCCGGGTGCGGCCCGAGCAGATCCGGCGCGCGGTGCGCGCGCTCAGGGAGAAGCTGAGCGGCGTGGAGAACCCGCTCAAGGAGGTCAAGCTCTTCCGCGAGGGCCGGAAGGTGGTGGTGATCGTGGATGGGCAGAAGATGGAGCCCGTCACGGGGCAGCTTCTGCTGGACTTCGACCGCCAGGAACTGAACCGCCTGCTGGCGTTCCCGCGCCAGGCGGCGGCCGCCCCGCCCTCCACGGCCCAAGAGGCCGAGCACTGGTTCGAGAAGGGCCTGGAGCTGGAGCAGACGGGCGCGCCGCCGGAGGAGATCATCGAGGCGTACCGCAAGGCGCTGACCCTGGACCCCAGCTCGGCGGGCGCCGCCGTGAACCTGGGGACGATCTACTATCACCTGCGGCAGTGGGAGGAGGCTGAGCGCTGTTACGGGCAGGCGCTGGAGATCGACCCGAGGTACTCGCTAGCGCACTTCAACCTGGGCAACCTCCACGACGAGAAAGGCGACCCGGAACGCGCGGCCATGCACTACCAGGCGGCGCTGCGGGTCAGCCCAAGCTACGCGGACGCGCACTACAACCTGGCGCTGCTCTGCCAGACCCACGGCCATGCCATGAAGGCCGTGCAGCACTGGAAGGCCTACCTGAAGCTGGACAGCGCGAGCTCCTGGGCGGCCATCGCGCGGCGGGAGCTGGAGAAGCTGTGCCGCGCCGCGGTGGTGCCGGGCTCGAAGGCCGAGCCGGAATCGGCCGGGCCGCGCTCGGACCGCGAGCTGGGGGCGTAGCGCCGGGTATCCTGGTGGGGTGGAAGAGGAGGCGCCGGGGTGTGCGAATGGGCGAGATCGAGTTGCTGAAGCGGATCGAGCGGATGCTGCCGCCGCCGGGGCGCGGCGTGGCGCTCGGTCTGGGCGACGACTGCGCGATCTTCCGGCCGGCGGGCTCCAGGGACGACCTGCTCTTCACCACGGACCTGATGCTCGAGGACGTCCATTTCCTCCGCGACACGCACCCGGCCGGGGCGGTCGGATGGAAGACGCTCGCGCGAGGGCTGAGCGACATCGCGGCCATGGGCGGCCAGCCGCGGTTCTGCCTGCTGTCATTGGCTATCGCCCCCTGGACGGACGATAAATGGATCAACGGCTTCTATCGCGGGCTGCTGGAGCTGGCGCGCAGGACCGGCGTGACGCTGGCGGGCGGCGACCTGGGGCACGCTGAGCGGCTGGCGGCCGATATCGTGGTGTGCGGGTCCGTGCCACGCGGCCAGGCGCTGCGGCGCGACGGGGCGCGGCCCGGCGACGCCATCTGGGTCTCGGGGAGGCTGGGCGGCGCGGCGCTGGGGCTGGCCAGCCGGCGGGGCGCGGCGTGGCGGAAGCACTTGCAGCCGGAGCCGCGGGTCGCGCTGGGACGCTTTCTCAGATCCCGAGTGCACGCCAGCGCCTGCATGGACCTGAGCGACGGGCTGTCGCTGGATTTGCACCGGCTGTGCCTGGCCTCGGGCGTCGCCGCGGAGCTGGATGCTGTGCCGGTCTTCCGGGGCGCGACCCTCGAACAGGCGCTCAACGGTGGGGATGACTACGAGCTGCTGTTCACGGCGCGCGCGGGCGCGACCGTGCCGGAATCGTTCCAGGGGGCGCCGCTCGAGCGCATCGGGACGGTCCGCCGCGGCCGGGCCGGGCGGGTGCTCTTCGGGGGCCGGCCGCTGGAGCCCCGCGGCTACGACCATTTGCGGCCGCACTAACGCGGGCGCGGGGGCCGGGCTATAATGGCGTCGGTGTTCCGTATCCTGCTGCTTGCGAGTGCCATCACCATGACTACATCCGCTGCCGTGAAGATTGAAAAGATCAGCTACCAGGGCTGGCCCAACTGCTACCGCATCACCAACGGGGAAATCGAGATGGTCGTGACCGGCGACGTTGGGCCGCGCATCATCCGGTTCGGGTTCCCCGGCGGCCAGAACCTCTTCAAGGAGTACCGGGACCAGTTGGGTAAGAGCGGCGAATCGGAGTGGATGATTCGCGGCGGTCACCGCCTCTGGGTGGCGCCGGAAAACGCCGCCACGACCACGGCGCTGGACAACGTGCCGGTCGAGATCGACGCGCAGGGCGGCGTGCTCGTGGCCACGGAGCCGGTGGAGCCGGCGACCGGGCTCCAGAAGCAGATCATCGTGAGGATGGCGGCGGCGGGCGCCTCGGTCGAGCTGGTGCACCGGGTGAAGAACACCACGCCGTGGGCCGTCGAGTTCGCGCCCTGGGCGCTGACGGTGATGGCTCAGGGCGGCACGGGGATCACCGGCTTCCCGCCGCGCGGAACCCACCCCGAGGCGCTGCTGCCGACCAACCCGCTGGTCATGTGGGCCTACACCGACTTCTCCGACCCGCGCTGGCGCATCACCAAGAAGTACCTTACGCTGCGCCAGGACCCGCAGGCCGCCACGCCGCAGAAGGCGGGCCTGTTCAACGCGCGCACCTGGGCCGCGTACCTGCTCGGCTCGGAGCTCTTCCTGAAGCAGACTGCGGCCGACGCGGCGCGGACGTACGCGGATTTCGGCTGCTCGCTCGAGACCTTCACCAACGCCGACATGCTGGAGCTGGAGACGCTCGGGCCGTTGCAGAAGGTGGGGCCGGGACAAACGGCCGAGCATGTCGAGCGCTGGAGCCTGCACAAGAACGTCTCGATCCGGGAGTGGACGGACGCGGAGCTCGACGCCGCGGTTGGCCGGCTTCTGGGAAAATAAGAGCAACCGAGACTCGGAGGCGGCGGCGTGTGCGCCTGCCGGTGGTGAAACACAGCCAGAGGAGCTGAAATGAACAAGTTGGTGTCATCGGTGTGCCTGGTGGCGGTGACGGCGTTCGCCCAGTACAGGATGGAGCCGGCGGGCGCGCCGCCATCGGAGGTCGCGCCGGCTATCCGCGAGGCATTGCAGAAGGAGGGGGCGAGGATCGCCGGTCCGCAGGGCGTCGTGTGCGAGGTCTGGCTCCGCACCAGCGCGCCCAAGGCGCCCAACTCGGAGCAGAACGTATCCTTCACCGACATCCCGCACGGCGCGCTGCTGGGCGTGATCCGGTTCCCGGTCCAGGGCGCGGACCGGCGCGGGCAGCCGCTCAAGCCTGGCGTTTACACTATGCGCCTGAGCTTTTATCCCGTGGACGGAGCGCACCAGGGCATCGCGCCCACGCGCGATTTCCTGCTGCTGGCGCCCGCCTCGGGCGACAGCGACCTGAACGCCACGCCGAACTTCCAGCAGCTTGTCGAGATGAGCCGCAAGGCCTCGGGGACGCAGCACCCGGCGGCCCTGAACATTTGGAGACCGGACGAGACCGGGCCGGCGGCCCTGAAGCAAGAGGGCGAGGACTGGGTGTTCTATTCGACGATTGGCGACCGCCCGATCGCGCTGATTGTGGTCGGCACGTTCCACGGCTGAGGCGCCCCCGGGCGGCTTGCCGGCGGAGGTCCCACGCGGATCGCGTGCTATCCTGAATTTCCACAGGCAGCCGTATGCACCAGTCCAGTCACACCACTCGCAGCGGCATCGCCGTCACTCGCAGCGTGTCCTCGGTCCCGTTTAAGAATGGCCTGAGACACTTACTGCGGGAACTGGATTCGTACCGCGGCTTCTATCTCTCCTCCGGCTACGAGTATCCGGGCCGCTATTCGCGCTGGGACGTCGCCTCGGTGCGGCCGCTACTGGAGATCTCGGGCCGCGGCCGGCAACTGACGTTCCGGCCGCTGAACGTGCGGGGCGAGGTGCTCAACCGGATGCTCTACCAGGTGCTGGCGCGGCATCCGCACTGGGAATCGCTGGAGCTGGCCGGCGGCGCGCTCGAAGGGTGCCTGAAGCCGCTGCCGCCGCTGTTTCCCGAGGAGGAGCGCTCCAAGCAGCCCTCGGCGTTTTCCGTGCTGCGGGCGCTGATCGAGGAATTCCGGAGCGCGAAGGACACGCGCCTGAAGCTGGTGGGCGCCTTCGGCTACGACCTGCTGTTCCAGTTCGACCCCATCCGTCTGCGGCTGCCGCGCAGCGGCACGCGCGATCTGCGGTTGTTCCTCTGCGACGACATCTACTACATGGACCGCCTGAAGGAGCGGATCGAGCGCTACGAGTACGACTTCTCCTGGGAGGGCCTCTCGACCCTGGCGCTGGAGCGCTCCGGCGAGCCGGTGCCGAAGCCGGAACCGAAGGGCGAGACAGCAGAACCGGTTTCGGATGTCAGCGCCGAGGAGTACATGGCGAACGTCGAGCGGGTGCGCGAGGGCATGCGGCGCGGGGACTACTACGAGGTGGTGCTGCGGCGGACGTTCCGCACGCCGTATTCCGGCCCGGCTTCGGAGCTGTTCCAAAGCATGCAGCTCCACAGCCCCAGCCCCTACGAGTTCTTCCTCCAGTTCGGCGAGGAGCAGTTGATCGGAGCTTCGGTGGAGATGTTCGTGCGCACCGAAGGCGACCGTGTGGAGACCTGCCCGATCTCCGGCACGGCGCGGCGCACGGGCGACCCGATTCGCGACGCCCAGAGCATCCGCGAGCTGCTCAACTCCTGCAAGGAAGAGTCCGAGCTGACGATGTGCACGGACGTGGACCGCAACGACAAGTCGCGCGTCTGCGTGCCCGGCTCGGTGCGCGTGCTCGGCCGGCGTCTGATCGAATCCTACGCCGGGTTGTTCCACACCGTGGATCACGTCGAGGGCACGATCAAGCCCGGCTTCGACGCGCTGGATGCCTTCCTGAGCCACATGTGGGCGGTGACGGTGATGGGAGCGCCGAAGAAAGCCGCGGCGCAGGCCATCGAGGACATCGAGAGGGACGCGCGCGGCTGGTACGGCGGCGCCATCGGCATGTTGTCGCTCAGCGGCGACATCAATACGGGCATCCTGATCCGGACGATTCACCTGCGAGACGGCGTCGCCTCCTACCCGGTGGGGGCGACGATTCTCTACGACTCGGTGCCAGCGATGGAGGAGGAGGAGACCCGGCTGAAAGCCACCGGCTTCTTCCGTGCGCTCCAAGGGCCGCCGTCCGCGCGGACGGAAGTGGCGTTCGCGCTTTCGCAGACCGGCGCCGGCGTGCGGCTGCTGCTGGTGGATAACGACGACTGCTTCATCCACACGCTGGCCAACTACGCCCGGCAGACGGGCGCCGAGGTGGTGACTTACCGCGCGGGCTTTCCGCTGGAGCTGATCGGGAAGCTGGCGCCGTCGCTCGTCCTGGTGTCGCCGGGCCCGGGGCGGCCGGACGATTTCGGCGTGCCGGACCTGGTGCGGTTCGCGGCGCGGGCGGGCATTGCGGTGTTCGGGGTGTGCCTGGGGCTGCAAGGCATGGTGGAAGCCTTCGGCGGCACGCTGGGCGTGCTGGACTACCCGATGCACGGCAAGCCCTCCACGGTGGTGCACCAGGGCCAGGGCGTTTTCGAGGGGCTGCCGGAGCGGTTCACCGTCGGCCGTTACCACTCGCTGTTCGCCCGGAAGGAGACCTTCCCGGCGTGCCTGGAGGTGACGGCCCAGACCGAGGACGGCGTGATCATGGGCGTGCGGCACCGCGAGCTGCCGATGGAGGCGGTGCAGTTCCATCCCGAGTCGATGCTGACCCTGGAAGGCAACTGCGGGCTGCGCCTGATGGAGAACGTCGTCCGGCTGTACGGCCGGGCGCGGCGATGAGCGGCGTCATCGTCATCGGCGGCGGCCTGGCGGGCCTTGCGGCGGCGGCCGCGCTGGGCGAAGCCGGCTTCGATATCGATCTGTTCGAAGCCCGCGGATTTCTAGGCGGGCGCGCCAGCTCCTACCAGCTCCCCGAAGGCGGCCCCGCGATCGACAACTGCCAGCACGTGCTGCTGGGCTGCTTTGTGAACCTGCTGGATTTCTACGCGCGCCTGGGCGTGCGGGACCGCATCCGCTTCCACGACGAGTTCTACTTCATCGAGCCGGGCGGGCGCGTTTCCGTGCTGCGCGCCGGGGGGGCGCGAGGGCCGCTGGCTCTGGCCGGGGCGTTCGTGCGGCTGCACTTCCTGAGCCTGGCGGACAAGCTCGCCATCGCGCGCGGGGTGACGGCCATCCGGCGCGAGCGCGAAGCGCGCGATGATCTCGACCGCATCACCATGCTCGACTGGTTGCGGGAGAAGCGGCAGACGCCGCGGGCCATCGAGCGCTTCTGGCGGCAGGTGCTGGTGAGCGCGGTCAACGAGGACCTGGACCGCATGGCGGCGCGGCACGGGTTCCAGGTGCTTTCGCTCGGGTTCCTCGGCGACAAAGAGTCCGGCCGGATGGGCCTTTCCTCCGTGCCCCTGGCGGAGCTGTACGAGGCGGCGGGCCGCCTGCCGCGCGTGCGGGTGCATTTGCGGGCGCCGGTCGAGCGGTTGCTGGTCGAGAACCGCTGGGTCCGCGCGGCCGTCGCGGAAGGCTCTTCGCAGAAGGCTGACTATTTCGTTTGCGCGCTGCCGTTCGAGCGCGTTCCGGCGCTCGTGCCCGAGCTGGGGCTCGACGTGAGCGCGTTCGAGCATTCGCCGATCGCGGGCATTCACCTCTGGTTTGACCGGACGGTGATGGACCTCCCCTACGCCGCGCTGCTCGACCGCACCGTCCAGTGGGCGTTCAACAAGGGCGACGGGCGGTATGTGCAGGTGGTGGTGAGCGCTGCGCGCAGCCTGGCCGAGATGCTGCGGCAGGAGGTGGTCGATCTGGCCGTGCGCGAGCTGGCCGAGTTCTTCCCGCGCGCCGGCGAGGCGAAGCTCGAGAAGTCGCACGTGGTAAAGGAGCTGCGCGCGACGTTTTCAGCGCGGCCGGGGATGGAGGCTTTCCGGCCCCCGGCGCGGACCGCCGTGTCGAACCTCTTCCTGGCCGGCGACTGGACCCGCACCGGCTGGCCCGCAACCATGGAAGGCGCGGTGCGCAGCGGCTACCTGGCGGCCGAAGCGCTGACCAAGGCGGCGGGGAAGGCGCAACAATTCCTGCGTGAGGCCTGAACCGCCGTCACAGTGAGACTACAACTCCAGTGCGAGACGCAGGCCGGCGTCCACCGAGGCTTGCAGGCGCGCGGGGAGGGCGCTGGCGCGTTCGGTGAGGAACCCACGGTCGAGGGTCAACAACTGGGAGACGTTGACCACGGAATCCCGGGGAACTCCGGAGGCCCGCGCGGGAAGGAAGACGTTGCCCGGAGCCGCTCGAAGCCGGAGGTTGGTGGTGATCGCCGCAACGATCACGGTCTGGATACGGCTGCGGTTGAAGGAATCGGCTTGGATGACCAGCACGGGGCGCCGGAAGCCGGGCTCGGAACGGCGAGGCGCGGGCAGGTCCGCCCACCAGATCTCACCGCGTTGAACGCCCGTCCCGGCGCTCACCAGGAGTCCTTGTCGAGCGATCCGATTTGCGCGCGGTGGAGAGCGGGCTCCACTCTGGCGCGCTGGCCTGAGTAGATCTCATCGAGTCGCGCGGTGACGCTGTCAGACTCGGTGCGCCCCACGAACTCGGCGATCGCCTTGGCGTACAGCCGGCTTCGGGAGACGCGGAGCCTGCTGGCGGTGGCGTCGGCCAACCGGAACAGGTCGTCAGGAAGGGATACTGCTGTCTTCACGGTTTCAGTATAACCCTAGTTATACCGCTCTGCAAGCCTGCCATTTGCCCGGCGGCCGGCTTCCTTCGAGATGGCCACGGAGACCAGCGCCGCGCTCGCCCGACACTTTCGACCGCAAACCCGCTAGCATTGTTTGGACGGCCAGCCTGCCGGTGCGCGAATCCGACGGGACCTGGACGGTCTGCGTGCCTACCGGACGGCATCGCACGGAGGTGGGATTCCAATGCAGCTTTCCTTCGAGCGCGCCACGCTGGGGCGCACCGGCCGGGAGGTCGGGCGTCTCGGGATGGCCGCGGGTTACGGCGTACCCACGGGCGCAGTCGAGCGCGCTTTCGAGCAGGGAGTGAACTACTTGTACTGGGGCAGCGTGCGCACCAAGCCGTTCGCGCAGGCGCTCCGCAACCTGGCCGGGCAGCGCGACCGCATGATGCTGGTCATCCAGTCGTATTCGCGGATGGCGGCCCTGGTTGGAGGGAGCCTGGAGCGCGCTCTGCGCGCCGTCGGCTATGACCACGCCGATCTGCTGCTGCTGGGGATGTGGCAGAAGCCGGTCCCGCCGCGGATCCTGGACGCCGCCCGCGAGGCGCAGCGCCGCGGGCTGGTGCGTCGCCTGGCGGTATCCACGCACAAGCGTACGCTGGTTCCGGAAATCGCGCGCGGCTCCGACTTCGACGTCGTGCACTTCCGCTACAACGCCGTGCACGTTGGCGCGGAGCGCGACATCTTCCCGCACCTGCCGGCCGGCGACCGGCCCGGGCTGGTCTCCTTTACGGCGACGAGCTGGGGGCAGTTGACCTCGAGCGAACGGGGCGTCTCGAACTGGAGGCAGTGGTTCGCCGGGGGGAGGATCCCGAAGGGCGAGCGGACGCCGACCGCCGCCGACTGCTACCGCTTCGTCCTGGCCCAGCCGGACGTCGACGTCTGTCTCACCGGCCCGTCCACCGCCGAGCACGTTGACGAGGGCCTCGCAGCGCTCCGCCGCGGCCCGATGACTGCCGACGAACTGGACTGGATGCGCCGGGTGGGCCGCGCCGTGTACGGAAAATAGCGGGCGGGGCGGGCACGCCTGGATCGGCCGCACGAAGCCGGATTCCGAGAGCCGTGAGGATCGGGGCGTCGTTGGGGGGTATTCCGCTGGGGCGCTGTTTCCGGGCGCAGTGCCGACTTGCGGAGACCTGTCCGGCCGAACCTGCCCCCAAACCGATGCGCCCGCCTCCGACTTCCGGGTGGGCGACTATCCGGCCAGAACCGGCGGGGCGGCACTTGAGGAAGGCGTGGCTCGCTTTGATCGGTCTCGGGGGGTGCGCTACACTCTGTCTTCGACCGTGAGTCCTCGAATGCCATTCAGCCGCGGCGATGGGAAGCGCCTGGGGCACCTTGAGGCAACCACGATCGCGATCATCGCCGCGATCCTGGTCTATCAGTTGTTCATCCCGCCAACGATCGGGCTGGCGGATAACGGCGACTTCTCCAGAATCATGGGAGCGGTCGGCCTCGAGTACACGACCAGCAATCGCGAAGACCGCCACTTCAACTATTTCGTCCCCACGTATAAGTTCGAATCCTCGGACGAGTGGGACGCTCTCGTCCCGACCTCGGAAAACGTGTTGGTTCTGTGCGCAATGGCGATGAATCGCCTGGGATCGAAGACCGGGCTGTTCGACGTGCGTGTTCTGGGAGCGCTTCACGTTGCGCTGTTTCTTTTGGCCGTGTGGCTGTTGCTGCGGTTGAGTGCGAGCCTCGATCTGGCGACGCGAGTCGTCGTGTCGCTTCTTCTGGTGCTAGTGTTTTGCGACGTCGGTTACGTCGCCTACTTCAACTCGCTTTACAGCGAACCGGGATCTTTCGTATTTCTGTTCCTAGCGCTGGCGGCGGCGATCCACCTGGCGAAAGAGCCCGCCTCCCTGGCAAGAGTAGCCGCCTGGCTGGCGGCCTCGCTGCTGTTTCTGAGCGCCAAGCCGCAAAACAGCCTTTTGGGCATCCCGCTTGCCGGCTACGGATTCTGGATCGCCTACAGCCGCCTGACTGGCGGCGGCCGCAGGCGTGTGCTGGTTGTCTCGTCAGTGGCGCTGTGTCTTGTCTCGGTCGCGCACCACTGGAGCGCACCGAGGTGGCTCGTGAAGTACTACCTGTATAACTCGGTGTTCTTCGAGCTGCTCAAGTATTCTCCAACGCCGCGAGAGGACTTGCGAGGCCTGGGCCTTAATCCGGACCTGGAGAAGTACAAGGGCACGAACATCTTCAGCGCGGGCATTCCGGTGGAAGAACCCGAGTTTGAAGCCGCGTTTTTCAACCGGATCAACACCGCCAAGCTCGCTCGATTCTACCTGGGCCATCCATCGCGGCTGGCGGGAGTGGCTCAGAGGGCTGCGCAAGCCGCTTTCTCGCTGCGTCCCTCATACCTGGGGAATTTTGAAAAGTCGCGCGGTCTCGCGCCGCGAGCGCAAAGCCAAACGTTCCAGCTCTGGAGCAAGCTGAGGGAATCCGCGGCGCCTAGATCAGCGTGGTTTGTGGGCGCTTTCTTCATGGGCAATGCCATGGCGGCGCTTGCGGTGTACGTCAAGACCGGCTCCCGCCATCTTAGAGCGGTGATAGTTCTCCATCTTGTGGTTGTACTGATGGCGATCGAGCAGTTACTGGTAACCGAGGCCGCGTGCGGACAGTATGAACTGGTAAAGCACCTGTTCCTGTTCAATCTGCTGTTCGATTTGTGCGTGTGCGCGGACGTCGTTCTCGCGACCGCCTGGCTCAGCTCACTCCATTTCCGGCGTGCCGTGGCCCCCGGAGCCGGACCCGCCGGGTAACGAAGCCGGCTACTCTTGGATGCGCTGAGGTCGATGGAAAGCACTAACTACGAGGCCGGATGCAGCAGCCGGATGCTCACGCACGCATGGCGCGGAGGCCTTTCGCT